>NZ_JBEZKE010000023.1:0-116857 GCF_040651555.1 Streptomyces sp. NPDC048424
CCGCCGTCCTGCACATAGGCGGGTCACACGGGAAGCCCCCGTGCGACCCGCCTCTCCTCTTCTCTTCTCGCGTTCTTACGCGTCGTACGCGCTCGATCAGGCGAAGACGGGACCCGTGAACTTCTCGCCCGGGCCCTGGCCCGGCTCGTCCGGAACGATCGAGGCCTCGCGGAAGGCCAGCTGGAGCGACTTCAGGCCGTCGCGCAGCGGGGCGGCGTGGAAGGAACTGATCTCGGTGGCGCTCGCCGTGACCAGGCCGGCCAGGGCCGTGATCAGCTTGCGGGCCTCGTCGAGGTCCTTGTGCTCGGAGTCCGGCTTGTCCAGGCCCAGGTTGACCGCCGCGGCGCTCAGCAGGTGCACGGCCACCGTGGTGATCACCTCGACGGCGGGCACGTCCGCGATGTCGCGGGTCATGGCGTCGTAGTCGGGGGAGCCGTCGGCAGCGGGGTCGGTGGAGGGTGTCGCGTCAGTCATGAGCCCCACGATATGCCGTGCGGCGGGCTTGCAACGCGGGTGCTAGTATGTACATCGACCGGCCGGACACTTCTGTGCCCGGCCCACAAGTGGAGGCTCCGTTTCTCCCACCTGACCGTCCTCCGGGGCGGCGGGTCACCGGTCAGGCGGCATCCATCGTTCCGTACGGACGATGGAAAGCTGCCCGAGTCTACGCCCCGCGGTTCGCACGCGACGGTGTTCCGGTTGTATTGGAGCCCCTGCCTGTGCCCGGCGGGGCTTTTTTGGTTTCCCGCTGTGGTCGGTCTGACGGAAATACACGTCAGCGGCTGTCTGCCAGGCAGTCGTGTGGTGCTACCGAGGAGGATCCATCAGCACCGAGCCCCGCATCAACGACCGGATTCGCGTTCCCGAGGTACGGCTTGTCGGTCCCAGCGGCGAGCAGGTCGGCATCGTGCCGCTTGCCAAGGCGCTTGAGCTCGCGCAGGAGTACGACCTCGACCTGGTCGAGGTCGCGGCGTCCGCACGCCCGCCGGTCTGCAAGCTCATGGACTACGGCAAGTTCAAGTACGAGTCGGCCATGAAGGCCCGTGAGGCGCGCAAGAACCAGGCGCACACGGTCATCAAGGAAATGAAGCTCCGGCCGAAGATCGACCCGCACGACTATGACACCAAGAAGGGTCACGTCGTTCGGTTCCTCAAGCAGGGCGACAAGGTCAAGATCACGATCATGTTCCGTGGTCGCGAGCAGTCCCGGCCGGAACTCGGCTACCGACTGCTGCAGCGTCTCGCTTCGGACGTCGAGGACCTCGGGTTCATCGAGTCGAACCCGAAGCAGGACGGCCGAAACATGATCATGGTCCTCGGTCCGCACAAGAAGAAGACCGAGGCGATGGCCGAAGCCCGCGAGGCGCAGGCCGCCCGCAAGGCCGAGCGCCAGGGTGTCGCCCACGCCGACGACGAGGCTCCTTCCGAGGACGCCGCCGTCGAGGTCGAGGAGACCACCGAGGTCGCCTCCGCCGACGTCACCGAGGCCCCCGCCGACGAGACGAACGCCGAGGCCTGATCCCGAGGCAGCCCGTCTCGGATCACCGACACAACATGACGCTCCCGCGAGCCGGTCCCGCAACGGACCGGTGGGAGCGCCACCGACGAGGAGATAACGGCGCCATGCCGAAGAACAAGACGCACAGCGGTACCAAGAAGCGCTTCAAGGTCACCGGCTCCGGCAAGGTGCTCCGCGAGCGCGCCGGCAAGCGCCACCTGCTCGAGCACAAGTCGTCCCGTGTCACCCGCCGCCTCACCGGCAACGCGGAGATGGCCCCCGGCGACGCCGCGAAGATCAAGAAGCTTCTCGGCATCTGATGTCCTCCGCTCCCCTCGGGGGAGCGGGACGTCAAGACCGGGACCCCATCGAATTCGGGCCGTGTGAAGACACCCACGGCCCCGCTACAAGGAGTTAAAAAGTGGCACGCGTCAAGCGGGCAGTAAACGCCCACAAGAAGCGCCGGGCAATCCTCGAGGCGGCCTCCGGCTACCGCGGTCAGCGTTCGCGCCTGTACCGCAAGGCCAAGGAGCAGGTCACCCACTCGCTGGTCTACAACTTCAACGACCGCAAGAAGCGCAAGGGCGACTTCCGTCAGCTGTGGATCCAGCGCATCAACGCCGCTGCCCGCCAGAACGGCATGACGTACAACCGCCTCATCCAGGGTCTGAAGGCCGCCAACATCGAGGTGGACCGCAAGATCCTCGCCGAGCTGGCCGTCAACGACGCCAACGCGTTCGCCGCGCTGGTCGAGGTCGCGCAGAAGGCGCTTCCGGCCGACGTCAACGCCCCCAAGGCCGCCGCGTAAGGCTTGGCCGGCCGCGTAAGCAGTCGGCACTCTCGGACCCGCAGGCGATTCGCCTGCGGGTCCGAGTGCTTTCCCCGCACCGCAGGGGCGCACCGCCCGCACCGCCCGCGCCCGCGGGCTCCGTACCGCCCGCGCTCCGCGCGCCGCGTACCCGCCCGTGCTCCGTACCCGCCCGCGCCCGTGCGCCCCGCACCCCCGAGAGAGAACCGCAGAGACCATGGCTGACCTGGGTCACCCCGCCGAGCTGATCTCCCCCCGATCCCCGCGGGTGGCCGCCGCCAGGCGACTGGCGCGGCGCAACTTCCGCACCAAGGAGCGCCGGTTCATCGCCGAGGGCCCGCAGGCGGTCCGCGAGGCCGTCGAGCACCGCGGACCCACCGGCGCGTCGACCCTGATCGAGCTGTTCGCCACCGTCGAGGCGGCCGAGCGCTACGCCGAGATCATTGACGCCGCCCTGGACGCGGGTGCCCGCGTGCACTACGCCTCCGACGAGGTGCTCGCCGAGGTCTCGCAGACCGTCACCCCGCAGGGCCTCGTCGGCGTCTGCCACTTCCTGGACTCCCCGTTCGAGGAGATCCTGAAGTCCGGGCCCAAGCTCGTCGCCGTCCTCGCGCACGTCCGTGACCCCGGCAACGCCGGTACGGTGCTGCGCTGCGCGGACGCCGCCGGCGCCGACGCGGTGGTGCTGACCGACGCCTCCGTGGACCTCTACAACCCCAAGTCCGTACGGGCCTCCGTGGGCTCCCTCTTCCACCTCCCGGTCGCCGTCGGCGTCCCGGTGGAGCAGGCCGTCGAGGGCCTGCGGGCGGCCGGCGTACGGATCCTCGCGGCCGACGGCGCGGGCGAGGACGACCTCGACGCCGAGCTCGACGCGGGCACCATGGGCGGGCCCTCCGCCTGGGTCTTCGGCAACGAGGCCTGGGGCCTGCCCGAGGAGACCAGGGCCTTGGCGGACGCCGTGGTGCGGGTCCCGATCCACGGGAAGGCGGAGAGCCTGAACCTCGCGACGGCCGCCGCCGTGTGTCTCTACGCGTCCGCGCGTGCACAGCGGGCGCCCGGAGGGTGCCGCTCCGTGACCCCCAGCTAGTAATGTGGCGGCCCGGGGGCCCACTGCGCTACTCGGAGATGTGGGGTACGGGGACATGACCGTCGGTACGAACAGCTCACCGGGGACCGGCACGACAGCCGGACCACCGGTGCCGGCCGGACCCGGCGCCGCCCAGGTCCCGCCGCGGGCCGACGCGCTGGCCGGCGTCCCGCCGCAGGCCCCGGCCGGCGCCCGTCCGGGCGGACCCGCGGACGCCGTCACCGGCGCCCGGGCCGAAGCCGAAGCCGCAGGGCGCGCCGCCCGCGCGCGGCGCTCCGTACCGTCGCAGGCCGGCTCCCCGGCGGCAGCGGTCCGCGGAACGGTCCGGGCGGTCGGGACGTTCCCTGGCGGCGACGACACCGGTGAGGGGCTCGGCTTCGGGATCGACCCCGACTGCCTCCCCGACGGGCTCGTCGTCGCCGACCACACCGGACGCGTCATCTGCTTCAACCGGGCCGCCGCGCGGATGACCGCCACCGACCCCGCCCAGGCCCTCGGCGCCCGCATCGACCGCGCGCTCCCGCTCGAGGACCTCGAAGGCCGCCGCTGGTGGGCGCTGACCGACCCCTACGGCGGCCTCGCCACCCGCCGCGGACAGCCCGAGCGGAACCTGCTGCTCCCCGGCGGCCGCGAGGTGCTGGTCTCCGCCAGCTACGTCCGCACCCACCCCACCGGCCCGCTGCGCCGCCTCGTGGTCACCCTGCGGGGCACCGAGGCGCGCCGCCGCACCGAGCGCAGCCACGCCGAGCTCATCGCCACCGTCGCCCACGAGCTGCGCTCCCCGCTGACCTCCGTCAAGGGCTTCACCGCCACCCTGCTCGCCAAGTGGGAACGGTTCACCGACGACCAGAAGCGGCTGATGCTGGAGACCGTCGACGCCGACGCCAACCGCGTCACCCGCCTCATCGCCGAACTCCTCGACATCTCCCGCATCGACTCCGGCCGCCTGGAGGTGCGCCGCCAGCCCGTCGACATCGCCACCGCCGTCGGCCGCCACGTACAGGCGCTCACGGCGAACGGCCAGGCCCCCGAGCGGTTCCTCGTGAGCGTCAGCCGTCCGCTCCCCGATCTGTGGGCCGATCCGGACAAGATCGACCAGATCCTCGGCAACCTCCTCGAAAATGCGGTGCGCCACGGGGAGGGAACGGTCACCATCGGGGTATCGCCGCATGAGAAGGGAACCGCCGTCACCGTGTCCGACGAAGGCCCCGGGATCCCCGAGGAGTCGATGGGCCGCGTCTTCACCCGCTTCTGGCGGGGGAGCAAGCGCGGCGGCACCGGCCTGGGCCTGTACATCGTCAAGGGCATCGTGGAGGCCCACGGCGGCACCATCACGGTCGGCCGCGGCCCCGGCGGCGGCGCCGAATTCCGATTTATCCTGCCCGTGAGCGCCCCGGCGTACCTCACGCAGTAGCCCTGCTGAGCATCTCGCCAGACGGCCCACGGGCTCCTTCACCCCCAGCGACCTTTAGACTCGTCCTTTGGCACCTTTGTGTCTCTGTGTCGATCGGTCTGATCGCGCCGTACGGGGACCCACCAGCCAGCCATCGGAAGTACGGGAAGAGATGTCGGCACCGAACAAGTCGTACGACCCTGTCGAGGTCGAGGCACTGAAACCGGAAGAGATCGAGCGCATGCGGGACGAGGCGCTCGCCGCCTTCGCGTCCGCCGGCGACCTCGACGCGTTGCGTGAGGCGAAGACCGCGCACATGGGCGACCGCTCGCCCCTGGCGCTCGCCAACCGCGAGATCGGCGCTCTGCCCCCGCAGGCCAAGGCCACCGCGGGCAAGCTCGTGGGCCAGGCCCGCGGCGCCGTGAACAAGGCCTTCGGGGCCCGCACGGTCGAGCTCGAAGCCGAGCGCGACGAGCGGGTGCTGGTCGAGGAGGCCGTGGACGTCACGCTGCCCTACGACCGCGTCCCCGCCGGCGCCCGGCACCCCCTGACCACGCTGATGGACCGCATCGCGGACATCTTCGTGGCCATGGGGTACGAGGTCGCCGAGGGGCCCGAGGTCGAGGCGGAGTGGTTCAACTTCGACGCCCTCAACTTCACGCCCGACCACCCGGCGCGCCAGATGCAGGACACCTTCTTCGTCCGGGGCCCCGAGGGCACCGAGGGCGACGAGTCCGGTGTCGTCCTGCGCACCCACACCTCCCCGGTGCAGGCCCGCTCGCTGCTGGAGCGCAAGCCCCCCGTCTACATCGTCTGCCCGGGCCGGGTGTACCGCACCGACGAGCTCGACGCGACGCACACCCCGGTCTTCCACCAGGTCGAGCTGCTCGCCGTGGACGAGGGCCTGACCATGGCGGACCTCAAGGGCACCATGGACCACATGGTCCAGGAGCTGTTCGGCGAGGGCACCACCACGCGCCTGCGTCCGCACTTCTTCCCCTTCACCGAGCCGTCCGCAGAGATGGACATGCAGTGCTACGTGTGCCGCGGCGAGTCGGTGGGCAACCCCGACCGCCCGTGCCGTACCTGCTCCAGCGAGGGCTGGATCGAGCTCGGCGGCTGCGGCATGGTCAACCCCAAGGTGCTCGTCGCCTGCGGTGTGGACCCCGAGAAGTACAGCGGGTTCGCCTTCGGGTTCGGCATCGAGCGGATGCTGATGTTCCGTCACAACGTTGAAGACATGCGAGACATGGTCGAGGGTGACGTTCGCTTCACCCGGCCGTTCGGGAGTGAGATCTGATGCGCGTCCCGCTTTCCTGGTTGCGGGAGTACGTCGACCTGCCCGCGGGCGAGACCGGCCGTGACGTGGCCGCCAAGCTGGTCGACGCCGGCCTCGAGGTCGAGACCGTCGAGCAGCTCGGCGGCGGTCTCAAGGGCCCGCTCGTCGTCGGCCAGGTGCTGACCATCGAGGAGCTCGAGGGCTTCCGCAAGCCGATCCGTTTCTGCACGGTCGACGTCGGCCAGGCCAACGGCACCGGCGAACCGCAGGAGATCGTCTGCGGCGCCCGGAACTTCTCCGTCGGCGACAAGGTCGTCGTGGTCCTGCCCGGCGCCGTGCTGCCCGGCGACTTCGCGATCGCCTCGCGCAAGACGTACGGCCGCACCTCGCACGGCATGATCTGCTCCGGCGACGAGCTGGGCATGGGCGACGACGGCACGCACGGCATCATCGTGCTGCCGCACGAGCACGAGGTCGGCACCGACGCGATCGAGCTCCTGGAGCTCGTCGACGAGGTCCTCGACATCGACATCACCCCGGACCGCGGCTACTGCATGTCCATGCGCGGTGTGGCCCGCGAGGCCGCCACCGCCTACGGCCTGCCGCTGCGCGACCCGGCGCTGCTCGACGTGCCCCAGCCGAACTCGTACGGCTACCCCGTCAAGATCGACGACCCGGCCGGCTGCGACCGCTTCACGGCCCGCACGGTGACCGGTCTCGACCCCGACGCGCGCTCCCCGATCTGGCTGACCCGTCGCCTGCAGAAGGCGGGCATGCGCCCGATCTCGCTCGCCGTCGACATCACCAACTACGTGATGCTCGAGCTCGGCCAGCCGCTGCACGCCTACGACCGCTCCAGCATCGAGGGCACCATCGGTGTCCGCCGTGCCGAGCAGGGCGAGAAGTTCACCACCCTCGACGGCGTCAAGCGCACGCTCGACGCCGAGGACCTGGTGATCACCGACAACAGCGGCCCGATCGGGCTCGCCGGTGTCATGGGCGGCGCCAACACCGAGATCGCCGACTCCGTCACCGACCCCGAGACCGGCCAGGTCACGGGGACCACCGAGGTGGTCATCGAGGCCGCGCACTTCGACTCCGTGTCGATCTCGCGCACCGCCCGCCGCATGAAGCTCTCCTCCGAGGCCTCCAAGCGCTTCGAGCGGGGCGTCGACCCGCAGGCCGCCGCCGCGGCCGCGCAGCGGACCGTCGACCTGCTCGTGCTCCTCGCGGGCGGCACCGCCGAGGCGGGCGTCACCGAGGTCATCGCCCCGGGCGCGCCGCGCACCATCGCCATGCCCGCGGACCACCCGGACCGCGTCGCCGGCATGGAGTACGGCCGCGAGACCGTCGTGCGCCGCCTCCAGGAGATCGGCTGCGACGTCTACGGCCAGGACGAGCTCGTCGTCACCGTCCCCTCGTGGCGGCCCGACCTCGCCGCGCCCAACGACCTCGCCGAAGAGGTCATCCGGCTGGAGGGCTACGGGAACCTCCCGTCGACCCTCCCGCAGGTGCCCTCCGGCCGCGGTCTGACCGCCCGGCAGCAGCTGCACCGACGGGTCGGCCGCGCGCTGGCCGGCGCGGGCTACGTCGAGGCGCTGAGCTACCCCTTCATCGGCGAGGGCGTCTTCGACCAGCTCCAGCTCCCGGCGCACGACGCGTCGCGCCAGGTGGTCAAGCTCGTCAACCCGATCTCCGACGAGGAGCCGGCGCTGCGCACCACGCTGCTGCCGGGTCTGCTCGGCGCGCTGCGCCGCAACGACAGCCGGGGCAGCCACGACCTCGCGCTCTTCGAGACCGGTTCGGTCTTCCGGGCCGCCGCGCAGCCGGGCGTCGCCGTACGGCTGCCCGTCGACCGGCGTCCCACGGACGAGGAGATCGCCACCCTGAACGCGGCCCTGCCCGCGCAGCCGCGGTACGCCGCGGTCGTGCTGGCCGGTGCGCGCGAGCAGGCCGGCTGGTGGGGCAAGGGCCGTCCGGCCGACTGGGCGGACGCGGTCGAGGCCGCCCGCTCGCTGGCCGTCGAGGCCGGCGCGCGGCTCGTCGTCCGCCAGGGCCAGTACGGCCCCTGGCACCCGGGCCGCTGCGCCGAGCTCGTCGTCACCATCGACGGCGTCGAGCAGGTCATCGGCCACGCCGGCGAACTGCACCCGCGCGTGGTCAAGGCGATGGGCCTGCCGGCCCGCACCAGCGCCATGGAGCTCGACCTGGACCGCCTCGCGGCGGCCGGCGGCGAGGCCCTGCAGGCGCCCCGGATCTCCACCTTCCCGGTGGCGACCCAGGACGTCGCGCTGATCGTGGACGCGTCGGTTCCGGCGTCCTCCGTGGAGGCCGCGCTGCGCAAGGGCGCGGGCGAACTCCTGGAGTCGCTGCGGCTGTTCGACGTGTTCACCGGTGAGCAGGTCGGCGAGGGCAAGAAGTCCCTGGCGTACGCGCTGCGCTTCCGCGCGACCGACCGGACGCTGACCGCCGAGGAGTCCACGGCCGCGCGTGACGCGGCGGTGGCGCTGGCGGGCGAGCGGACCGGGGCGGTGCTCCGGGGCGCGTAGTCGCACCCGTGTAAGGCCAGTTGAGGGCGCATCCGGACCACCGGATGCGCCCTCACTCGTTCGGGTGAGAAGGGCGGAGGCCCGTGTCCGGGGCGCCGGTCGGTCGACACAATCGATCCGGCCTGAGGGGAGCCTACGGATGATCACGCGCGGGGAGACGCCCCAGCTGCGCCGGGTGTGCGTCGTGGCCTGGGGCGGCGCCGCGGTGTCCTGGGAGCTGGCCACCCCGGGGCGGCTGGCGCCGAGCCTGGCCACCTGCGCGGCCTTCCTGCTGCTGGCCACCGGCTGGGCCCTGCACATCCGGCGCGGGCTGCTGGGCGAACTGCGCCGCTCGCAGGAGATCGCGGGCGCCGCGCAGCGGGCGCTGCTGCGGCCGCTGCCGGGGCGGATCGACGGCCTGACGTCGGCCGCGGCGCAGCTCTCGGCGAGCCGGGGCGCGGCGGTGGGCGGAGACCTGTACGAGGCGCTGCCGACGGTGCACGGCGTGCGGGTGGTCATCGGCGACGTACGGGGGCACGGGCTGCCGGCGCTGGGTGCGGCGGCGGCCGTGCTCGGGGCCTTCCGCGAGGCGGCGTACGACGAGGTGACGCTGGGCGGCGTCCTGCGGCGGATGGAGCGGGCGCTGGACCGGCACCTGCGGGACCGGGCGCGCGCGGAGCATCCGGCCGTCTGTGCCGACGAGCCGCAGTCGCCCTCGGCCGAGGAGTTCGTGACCGTCCTGCTCCTCCAGATCGGCTCGGACGGCACCCTCCTGGCCTTGAACTGCGGCCACCCCTGGCCGTACCTGCTGAGCCCAGAACACTGCGCTCCGCGCAGCCGGGGCTCTGCCCCGGACCCCGCGCCTCAATCGCCGGACGGGCTGGATCTTCCAGCCCGTCCGGCGATTGAGGACCGGGTCCGGGCGGAGCCCGGTTTCGGGAAGGGGCGGGGCGTGGGAGGCTCCGCGCAGCGGGCTGCGCACGTGCAGGCGCTGGACGGCGAGACCTTGCCCCCGCTCGGGGTGGTGCCCGTACCGGCGCAAGCGCGGCCGCACCCGGTGGGGGAACTGCGGGCCGGGGAGACCCTGTTCCTGCACACCGACGGCGCCGAGGAGGCCCGGAACGCCGCCGGCGCGTTCTTCCCCCTGCGGAGCGTCCTCGCGCAGGCCCCGGCCCCGCGGACGCCCGCGCGGCTGGTCGCGGGCGTGCACGCGGCC
Source organism: Streptomyces sp. NPDC048424 (assembly GCF_040651555.1). Taxonomy (NCBI): domain Bacteria; kingdom Bacillati; phylum Actinomycetota; class Actinomycetes; order Kitasatosporales; family Streptomycetaceae; genus Streptomyces; species Streptomyces sp. NPDC048424. The sequence continues at coordinate 9,810 of NZ_JBEZKE010000023.1, forward strand.
CTGCTCCGGCACACCGGCGGGCGGCTCGCCGACGACGTCGCCCTGCTGGTGCTCCGCAACGACCGGTCCTGACCGGCCGGGTGCCGGGGGGCCGGCTCCGCCGTGGCCCGGCGACCAACCGGGCGCCGGCGGAGCCGGAACGCGCCGCCCGCCTGCCGTGGAGTGTCGGGCAGACAGCAGGACGGGCGGCGCGGTGCGGGTCGTCGCACTGTACGAGGGGGAGCCGACGACCCGAGCCGCCTCTTGGCGAGGCCCTTAAGTGAAGCGCCCACGGCGGCCCGTGCGGCAGAGTGCGCATCGCATTTATGCGCGTACTCGGTTCACACCCCGTGTGAACCGCGCACCCACTAGCCTGAGTCCGACGAGCCCTTGGAGCGGCCCATGCAGCCCAATGTCCTGCTCGACGCCCTCCTCGCCGAGGCGGGCATGTCCCATGCCGGACTCGCCGCCTACGTGAACCAGGCGGGCCGCACCCGCGGACTCGCCTTGCGCTACGAACACACCGCCGTGGCCCGGTGGCTGAAGGGCCAGCGGCCCCGGGGCCAGGTCCCCGACCTGATCTGCGAGGTGCTCGGCGGCCGGCTGCGGCGCCCCCTCGGGCTGGACGACATCGGGCTCGGGGCGGCGGACCGGCCCGTCTCCCTGCACGCCTCCCCGCTCAGCGGGTTCGTGGACCGCGCCGCCGCCCTGTGGCGGTCCGACGGGCAGGCCCGGCCCCAGCTGCTCACCGCCGAGGCGGTCACCGGAACGCCCGCCGTGATCCCGGTCTGGGAATGGGAGAACCCGCCCGAGGACGCGGACGTCTCCCGCGAGGGCCCGAACCGGATCGGTCCCGAGCACATCGAGATCCTGAAGTCCGCCCGCGCGCACTACGAGCTGATGTACCGCCGGGCCGGCGGGGTGGCCACACGGGACCGGATCGTCCGCTTCCTGGGCAGTGAGACGGCGCCCATGCTGCGCGGCAGCTACCCCGACGCCCTCGGGCGCCAACTGCACCGGGCCACCGGGTCCCTGGTGGCGGTGGCGGGGATCTGCGCGTACGACTCGGACGCCCACGGGCTCGCCCAGCGCTACTTCCACCAGGCGCTGCGCCTGGCCAAGGCGAGCGGGGACCGCGGGCTCGGGGCGTACGTGATCGCGCTGATCGTCAACCAGTCCCTGCACCTGCGCGAGTACCGCCAGGCCGTCGCCTTCGCCGAGGCCGCGCTGCGCGCCGCCGGCCCGCACACCACCCCGGCGCTGGCCGCCGACCTGTACGCCATGCAGGCCAAGGCGTACGCCCAACTCGGCGACACCGGGGCCGCGCTGGCCTGCATCCGCAACGCCGAGGCGGCCGCCGAGCGGATCCGCCCGGGCACCGAACCCGACGAGACCGGCTACGTACAACCCGGGCTCGTCAACGTCCAGGTCGCCGAGGCGCTGCTCAGTCTGGGGGATCTGGAAGCGGCCCGGGTCCAGGCGGCCGCCGCCGTCGGCACCCCGGCCCACGACCGCGGGCGGGTGCACCGGCTGGCGATGCTGTGCGAGATCCAGCTGCGCCAGGGCGAGGCGGACCGGGCCGCGGCGTCCGCGGCGGAAATGGCCGAGCGGGCCAAGGGGATGGAGTCGCTGCGGCTGCGCGACCGGCTGCGGGCGGTCCGTGAACAGCTGCTGACCAGCGGTTGTTCGGGCGCGGAGGAGACCGCACAGCTCATCGACGGGGCGCTGCGCGTTCCGCTGTGACGGGTCAGCTGCTGCCATGTTTGCCACCTACTCGAACGGAAGGTGGCACAGCCGTGCAGTGGATGAACCTGAGTGAGCAGACTGTGTACAAGAACCGCTGGTTCGACGTGAATCTCGCCGATGTGGAACTCCCCGACGGCCGGCACCTGGACCACTTCGTGATCCGGCTGCGTCCGGTCGCCGTGGCCACGGCCGTCAACGAGGCCAACGAGGTGCTGCTGCTGTGGCGGCACCGCTTCATCACCGACAGCTGGGGCTGGGAACTGCCCGCCGGGGTGGTCGAGGACGGCGAGGACATCGCGGTCGCGGCGGCGCGCGAGATGGAGGAGGAGTCGGGCTGGCGGCCCGGCCCGCTCCACCACCTGATGACCGTCGAGCCGTCCAACGGGCTGACCGACGCCCGCCACCACCTCTACTGGGCGGAGGGGGCCACCTACATCGGCCATCCCGAGGACGCGTTCGAGTCCTCGCGCCGGGAATGGGTCCCGCTCAAACTCGTGCCGGACATGATCGCGCGCGGGGAGATCCCGGCCGCCAACATGGCGGCCGGGCTGCTCCTGCTGCACCACCTGCGGCTCGGTCAGCCGTAGGGGGCAGCGGAGGGGATCAGGCGTACGGGTAGAAGCCCGCGCCCGTCTTGCGGCCCAGGCGGCCCGCGTCGACCATCCGCTGGAGCAGCGGGGGAGCGGCGTAGAGGGGCTCCTTGTACTCGGCGTACATCGAGTCGGCGATCGAGGCGATGGTGTCCAGGCCGATCAGGTCGGACAGCTTGAGCGGGCCCATCGGGTGGGCGCAGCCCAGCTCCATGCCGTTGTCGATGTCCTCGCGGCTCGCGATGCCCGACTCGAACATCCGGATCGCGGACAGCAGGTACGGGACGAGGAGCGCGTTGACGACGAAGCCGGAGCGGTCCTGGGCGCGGACCGCGTGCTTGCCCAGCACGTTCCGCACCAGGGCCTCGGCCCGCTTGACCGTCTCCTCGCCCGTGGTCAGCGCGGGGATCAGCTCGACGAGCTTCTGCACCGGGGCCGGGTTGAAGAAGTGGATGCCGATGACCTGGTCGGGCCGCGAGGTCGCGACGGCCAGCTTGACCAGCGGGATCGAGGAGGTGTTGGAGGCCAGGATCGCGTCCGGACGGGTGATCACCTGATCGAGGACCTGGAAGATCTCCGTCTTGACCTGCTCGTTCTCGACGACCGCCTCGATGACGAGGTCACGGTCGGCGAACTCGCCGAGGTCGGTGGTGAAGGTGAGGCGGGCGAGGGCGGCGTCCCGCTCCTCCTCCGTGATCTTGCCGCGTTCGGCGGCCTTCGTCAGGGAGTTGTGAAGCCGGGTCCGGCCGATCTCCAGGGCTTCGCCGGTGGTCTCGGCGACCTTGACCTCAAGGCCACTGCGGGCGCACACCTCGGCGATACCCGCGCCCATCTGGCCACAGCCCACTACGCCGACCCGTGTGATGTCGGAAGGGAGGTCAGTCACTTCGTGCCTTTCGCAGCTCTCCGTCGGCGGGTCCCCCGTATGATTCCGGCGCCCGCCACGCCCCCCGACGTTACTCCCGACCTTGCGCCGGGCGGCGGGCCGGGGCGGGCATGCTGAGCGGGCACCATGCAATGTCACTCAGCGAAACGGAGATGTCACATGACGTACATCGGCCGACGGGCACTGCTGGCCGGAGCCGTGGGGGTGATCGCGGCCGCCACCTCGGGACCTGCCGCCGCGGCGGCGCGCAGGACGTCCGCCGGGCTCTCCGCCCGGGCCGCCACCGCGGAGTTCCGGGGGATGTGGATCGCCTCCGTGTCCAATGTGGACTGGCCCTCCGAGAGCGGGCTCTCCGCGGCGCGGCAGCGCACGGAACTGCTGCGGCTCCTCGACGCCGCGGTCAAGCGCCGGCTCAACGTGGTGGTCCTCCAGGTCCGGCCGGCGGCCGACGCGTTCTGGCCCTCGAAGCTGGAGCCCTGGTCGCAGTGGCTGACCGGCGAGCAGGGGGTCGATCCCGGCTGGGATCCGCTGGGCACGGCGGTCGCCGAGGCGCACGCCCGCGGGCTGGAGCTGCACGCCTGGTTCAATCCGTACCGCGTGGCCAACCACACCGACCTCGACCGGCTGGCCGCCGCCCACCCGGCCCGGCGCAACCCCGGCTGGACCGTCGAGTACGGCGGCAAGCTCTACTACAACCCCGGCATGCCCGAGGTGCGGCGCTTCGTGCAGGACGCCATGTTCGACGCCATCACCCGCTACCCGGTGGACGCGGTGCACTGGGACGACTACTTCTACCCCTACCCGGCGGAGGGCGAGTACTTCGACGACGACGAGGCGTACGAGGAGCACGGCGGCTCCTTCGCGTCCCGCGCCGACTGGCGCCGCCACAACACCGACACCCTGGTCCAGGAGATGTCCGCGCGGCTGCGGGCGCTGCGCCCGGCGGTCCGGTTCGGCATCAGCCCCTTCGCGGTCTGGCGCAACTCCGACCGCGACCCGCTCGGCTCGCCGACGCGGGCCGGCCTGGGGACCTACGACGACCTGTACGCGGACACCCGCAAGTGGGTCCGGGAGGGCTGGATCGACTACATCGTGCCGCAGGCGTACTGGCACATCGGCCACCCGACCGCCGACTACGCCGACGTCGTGCCCTGGTGGGCGCGGACCGTGGCGGGCACGGGCGTGGACCTGTACGTGGGGGAGGCGCTGTACCGCTGCGACGCGGACAGCACCACCGCGGCCTGGCGCGATCCGGGGGAGCTGTCGAAGCACCTGCGCCTCGCCGCCGGACACCCGGAGGTCCGCGGCCACGTCTACTTCTCGGCGAAGCAGGTGGCCGCGGACCCCAACGGAGCGATGGCCCGGGTGGTCGCCGACCACTACCAGTCGGCGGCGTCCCCGCGCTGATTCAGTGCGCCTGCTCTTCGGGGTGGCGGACCGTGCAGTCGGGTCCGGGTGCCATCAGGGCCTCGTGTCCGTCCTGGAAACGGACCCGGTACGGGGGGGTTCCGTTCTCGCCCAGGACCTGGGTGATCTCGCCCACCTTGTCCTGCTGTCCGACGATCCTGCCGTGCTGCACCAGCTGGTCGCCCTCGGTCGCGCGCATAACTGACCTCCTCGGTGGCGGTCCGATCCGGTGCTAGCAGTTTAGGTCGTACTGGGGCTATTTGACCCGTTGGGTGACCGCGATGCAGACGAGGACCGCGCAGGCGGCGACCGGCGCGGCGGGGGTGAGCCGCTCGCCCAGCACCGCCACCGCCCAGACCAGGGTCAGCAGCGGCTGGGCGAGCTGGAGCTGGCTCGCGCGCGGTGCGCCGATCTCGGCCATGCCCCGGTACCAGACGTACAGGCCCAGGAAGGTGGAGCCGGCCGCCACCCAGACCAGTCCGGCCAGCCCGTGCCCGCCGAGGTGCACCGGCTCGTACGCGAGCCCGAGCGCGGAGCCGGCCAGGCTGAGCGGCAGGCACAGGACCAGCGCCCAGCCGATCACCTGCCAGCCGGGCAGGGTCCGGGCGAGGCGCCCGCCCTCGGTGTACCCGGCGGCGCAGACGAGCAGGGCGCCGAACAGGTAGGCGTCGCCGGCCGAGAGGGCGCCGCCGCTCTGCGCGAGGGTGAAGCCCATGACGACCGCGGCCCCGGCGAGGGCCGCCGCCCAGAAGGCGCGCGAGGGCCGGGCGCCGGTGCGCAGCGCGGACAGCGCGGCGGTGGTGAGCGGCAGCAGGCCGACCACGACGGCGGCGTGCGAGGTGGTGGAGGTCGTCAGCGCGAGGGTGGTGAGCAGCGGGAAGCCGACGACCACCCCGCCCGCGACCACGGCGAGGCCGGCCCAGTGCTCGCGGGCGGGCAGCGGGACCCGGCGGGCCAGCAGGAAGGCTCCGGCGATGACGGCGGCGAGGACGCTGCGCAGGGCGACGAGGGACCACGGCCCGAAGCTCTCCAGGCCCCACGCGGTGGCGGGGAAGGTCAGGGAGAAGGCGAGGACGCCCAGTGAGGCGAGGGCGGTACCGCGGCCCACCGGACTTTTGACCGCTATCGACTTCGGGAGAGTAGCGCTATTCTGTGCTGTCATGTACGAGCGTAGCAGTGTGGCGGAACTGGCGGAATCTCTGCGGTCCGAGCTCAACCGCTACTCGGTGGGTGGAAAGCTCCCGTCGAGCCGGGCCCTGGTCGAGCGCTATCGGGTCAGCCCCGTCACCGTCTCCCGGGCCCTGGCGCAGCTCGCCGCCGAGGGCCTCGTCGTCACCCGGCCCGGCGCCGGCGTCTTCCGCGCTTCCCCGCGCACGGCGCCCGCCGCGCCCGGGGACACCTCCTGGCAGGAGGTCGCCCTCAGCGCGGAGGCCCCCGGCGAGATCGTGCCGCGCTCCGTCGACGCCTCCGGGGTGCTGGCCTGTCTGGCCGCACCGCCGCCCGGGGTGATCGGGCTCAACAGCGGCTACCTGCACGCCTCCATCCAGCCCGAGCGGGCCATGGCGGCCGCGCTCGCCCGGGCCGGGCGGCGCCCCGGTGCCTGGGACCGGCCGCCCATGGAGGGGCTGCCCGAGCTCCGCGACTGGTTCGCCCGCGAGATCGGCGGGGCCGTCGCGGCCGCCGACGTACTGGTCACCGCGGGCGGGCAGAGCGCCCTCACCACGGCCCTGCGGGCGCTGGCCCCGCCCGGGGCGCCGATCCTGGTGGAATCCCCGACCTACCCCGGGCTGCTGGCCATCGCCCGCGCCTCCGGATGCCGGCCCGTGCCCGTCCCGGTGGACGCCGAGGGGGTGCGGCCGGAGCTGCTGGCCGCCGCCTTCGAGGCGACCGGTGCGCGGGTGTTCGTATGCCAGCCGCTGTTCCAGAACCCGACCGGGGCGGTACTGGCTCCCGCGCGGCGGGCCGAGGTGCTGCGGATCGCGCGCGCCGCCGGAGCCTTCGTGGTGGAGGACGACTACGCCCGCGCCCTGGCCCACGACGACGCCGGTCCGCTGCCCGTGACACTGGCCGCCGAGGACCACGACGGGGTGGTCGTGCACGTCCGGTCCCTGACCAAGGCCACCTCGCCCAGCCTGCGGGTGGGCGCGCTGGCCGCCCGGGGCCCGGTGGTGGACCGGCTGCGCGCCATCCAGGTCGTGGACAGCTTCTTCGTTCCCCGGCCGCTGCAGGAGGCCGCCCTCGAACTGGTCGGCGCGCCCGCCTGGCCGCGCCACCTGCGCACCGTGGCCGCCGAGCTGCGGCACCGGCGGGACGTGCTCGCGGGGGCCCTGCGGCGGGAGCTGCCCGGGCTGACGCTGCACCACCTTCCCTCGGGCGGATACCAGTTGTGGCTGCGGATGGCCGACGGCGCCGACGACGCGGCCTTCGCCGCGGCGGCCCTGCGCGCCGGGGTCGCGGTGGCCCCCGGCCGCCCGTACTTCTGCGCCGAACCGCCCGGCCCGTACGTCCGGCTGAGCTTCGCCGGGGTGTCGGGGCCGGGGGAGCTGGTGGAGGCCGTCCAGCGGCTGCGGGCGAGCCTGGGCGGCTAGCGGTCCAGGCCCGCTGACTGCCTCGTTCCGGAAAGCTTGACCCCCGGCCGTTCGCAGCTCACCATCACCGCATGCATGTTCGGGTTTCGCTCGTTGCCGCAGCCCGTAGTTCCTCGCTGCTCGCCGAGCGCTTCGACGACGACCGCCCGCTGGACGGAGCCGGCTGGCGGTCGGTGGAGTCCGCCGCCCGGGACCTCGTGCCCCTGGGCGCTGCCGAGCTGCGCTACTGCTCGCCGACCCCGCGCAGCCGGGCCACCGCCGAGGCCCTCGGGTACGCGCCCCTCGCGCAGCCCGCGCTGCGCGAGTGCGACATGGGCCGCTGGCGGGGGCTGACCCTGGCCGAGGTGACCGCCCGCGAACCCGGCGCGGTGGACCTGTGGCTCAGCGATCCGCGCGCCGCCCCGCACGGAGGCGAGTCCCTGCTCGCCTTCATCTCCCGCATCGGTGGCTGGCTCGACACCCGCCCCGCCGACGACGGCGGCGCGATCGTGGCGGTGGCCGAGCCCTCGGTGGTCCGGGCGGCCCTCGTCTACGCACTGCAGGCGCCCCCGCTGACCTACTGGAACGTGGACGTCCGGCCACTGTCCACCTTGACCCTCACCGGCTGGGCGCGCCGCTGGTACCTCTCCCTGCAGGCCCCGGCGTAAAACGCGGGGGTTCGGACACCGTCTCGTCGACGGGACGGCTCCCGCCACGGGCCGACGCGACCGGCGGAATCGCCGCCGGGGCGGGCCCTTTCCTGCTAGACATCTTCCGTAGGGCGCCGCAGGCGCCGGATCCTCCCGCGCGTCCCTCCCGCCGAGATCCAAAACATTGCATAAACGTGCGGACGTACGTATAGTCATGCCATCGATGAGGAGGGTCCGATGGTGGTACGTGTAGCGGTGGCCGGAGCGAGCGGGTACGCGGGCGGGGAAGTCCTGCGCCTCCTGCTCTCGCACCCCGAAGTGGAGATCGGCGCGCTCACCGGCAACTCCAACGCCGGACAGCTCCTCGGCTCCCTGCAGCCACACCTCGTGCCGCTCGCGGGGCGCACCCTGGAGGCGACCACCGCCCAGGCCCTCGCCGGCCACGACGTCGTCTTCCTCGCACTCCCGCACGGCCAGTCCGCCGCCGTCGCCGCCGAACTCGGCGAGGACGTCCTCGTCGTCGACATGGGCGCCGACCACCGGCTCAAGGACTCCGCCGACTGGGACGCCTTCTACGGCGCCCCGCACGCCGGGACCTGGCCCTACGGCCTCCCCGAGCTGCCCGGCGGCCGCGCCGCGCTGGAGGGGACCAAGCGCATCGCCGTCCCCGGCTGCTTCCCCACCGCCGTCTCCCTCGCGCTCTTCCCCGCCTACCAGGCCCAGCTCGCCGAGCCGGAAGCCGTGATCGTCGCCGCCACCGGAACCTCCGGCGCGGGCAAGGCCCTCAAGCCGCACCTGCTCGGCGCCGAGGTGATGGGCTCGGTCACCCCGTACGGCGTGGGCGGCGGCCACCGGCACACGCCCGAGATGGTGCAGAACCTGAGCCCCATCGCCGGCCAGCGCGTCTCCGTCTCCTTCACGCCGACCCTCGTGCCCATGGCGCGCGGCATCCTCGCCACGTGCTCGGCCAAGGCCCTCCCCGGCACCACCGCCGAATCGCTGCGCGCCGCCTACGAGAAGGCGTACGCCGACGAGCCGTTCGTCCACCTGCTTCCCGAGGGCCGGATGCCGTCCACCAAGTCCGTCCACGGTTCCAACGCCGTCCACGTCCAGGTCGCCTACGACGCTTCCGCCCAGCGGATCATCGCCGTCAGCGCCATCGACAACCTCACCAAGGGCACCGCCGGCGGCGCGGTGCAGAGCATGAACATCGCCCTGGGGCTTCACGAGAGCCTGGGCCTTTCGACGATCGGAGTCGCACCGTGAGCGTCACGGCAGCACAGGGATTCACGGCAGCGGGCATCGCCGCCGGGATCAAGGCCAACGGCAACCCGGACCTGGCCCTCGTGGTCAACAAGGGACCGCGTCTGGCCGCCGCGGGCGTCTTCACCTCCAACCGCGTCAAGGCCGCCCCGGTGCACTGGTCCGAGCAGGTCCTGCGCGGCGCCACCGTCGGCGCGGTCGTCCTGAACTCCGGCGGCGCCAACGCCTGCACCGGCCCCAAGGGCTTCCAGGACACCCACGCCACCGCCGAGAAGGTGGCCGCCGTCCTCGGCGAGGACTTCAACGCCGGGGAGGTCGCGGTCGCGTCCACCGGCCTGATCGGCGTCCTGCTGCCCATGGACAAGCTGCTCCCCGGCATCGAGACCGCGGCCGCCGCGCTGTCCGAGGACGGCGGCGAGGCCGCCGCCATCGCCATCAAGACCACCGACACCGTGCACAAGACGGCCACCGTCTCCCAAGGAGGCTGGACCGTCGGCGGCATGGCCAAGGGCGCGGGCATGCTCGCCCCCGGCCTCGCCACCATGCTCGTCGTCCTCACCACCGACGCCGACCTGGACAGCGCCACCCTCGACAAGGCGCTGCGCGCCGCCACCCGCACCACCTTCGACCGGGTCGACTCCGACGGCTGCATGTCCACCAACGACACGGTGCTGCTGCTCGCCTCCGGCGCCTCCGGCCAGGTGCCGGTGTACGAGGAGTTCGCCGAGGCCGTGCGCACCGTCTGCGACGACCTGGCCCGCCAGCTGATCGGCGACGCCGAGGGCGCAAGCAAGGACATCCGCATCGAGGTCATCGGCGCGGCCAGCGAGGACGACGCGGTCGAGGTCGGCCGGTCCATCGCCCGCAACAACCTGCTCAAGTGCGCCATCCACGGCGAGGACCCGAACTGGGGCCGGGTGCTCTCCGCGATCGGCACCACCAAGGCGGCCTTCGACCCGGACCGCCTCAACGTCGCCATCAACGGCGTGTGGGTCTGCAAGAACGGCTCGGTCGGCGAGGACCGCGACCTGGTCTCGATGAAGGACCGCGAGGTCCGCATCACCGCCGACCTCTCCACCGGCGCCGAGTCGGCCGTCATCTGGGCCAACGACCTGACCGCCGACTACGTCCACGAGAACAGCGCGTACTCCTCATGAGCGACGAGAAGGCCGGCCAGCCCGGCACCGCCCGCAAGCACACCGCCCTGCCCAAGGCGCAGATCCTCATCGAGGCCCTGCCCTGGCTCACCCGCCACAACGGCAAGATCGTCGTCATCAAGTTCGGCGGCAACGCCATGATCGACGAGGACCTCAAGGCGGCCTTCGCCCAGGACGTGGTCTTCCTGCGCCAGGCCGGCCTCAAGCCGGTCGTCGTGCACGGCGGCGGCCCCCAGATCAACGCCCAGCTCGACAAGCAGGGCCTGGTCAGCGAGTTCAAGGCCGGCCTGCGCGTCACGACCCCCGAGGCCATGGACGTCGTACGGATGGTCCTGGCGGGCCAGGTCCAGCGCGAGCTGGTCGGACTGCTCAACCAGCACGGGCCGCTCGCCGTCGGCATGACCGGCGAGGACGCCCACACCATCACGGCGACCAAGCACAGCCCGCAGATCGGCGGCGAGGTCATCGACATCGGGCGGGTCGGCGAGATCACCGCCATCGACACCGGCGCGATCGAGGCGCTGCTCTCGGACGGCCGCATCCCGGTCATCTCCTCCATCGCCCGCAGCGCCGACGACCACCACGTCTACAACGTCAACGCCGACACGGCGGCCGCGGCGCTCGCCGCCTCGCTGGGCGCCGAGACGCTGATGGTCCTCACCGACGTCGAGGGCCTGTACGCGGACTGGCCGCACAGCGACGAGGTCATCAGCCGGCTCACCGTCAGCGAGCTGGAGAAGCTGCTGCCCGAGCTGTCCAGCGGCATGGTGCCCAAGATGGAGGGGTGCCTGCACGCCGTGCGCAACGGCGTGAACACCGCCCGCGTGCTCGACGGGCGGGTCCAGCACTCGATCCTGCTGGAGATCTTCACGGACTCGGGCATCGGCACGATGGTCGTGCCCGACCCACAGCCCGGACAACAGCCAGGGGGAGCGGAATGACGAAGGGCAGCGGCAACCAGGAGTACGGCGCGCGCTGGCAGGGCGCGCTGACCAACAACTACGGAACCCCCGCCCTCGCCCTCGTGCGCGGCGAGGGCGCCCAGGTCTGGGACGCCGACGGCAAGCAGTACACCGACTTCGTCGGCGGGATCGCGGTCAACGCGCTCGGCCACGCCCACCCGGCGGTCGTGGCGGCCGTGACCGAGCAGGTCTCCACCCTCGGCCACGTCTCCAACCTCTTCATCTCCGAGCCGGTCGTCGCGCTCGGCGAGCGGCTGCTGCAGCTCTTCGGCCGCCCCGGCAAGGTCTTCTTCTGCAACTCCGGGGCCGAGACGATCGAAGCCGCCTTCAAGATCGGCCGGCTCACCGGGCGGACCCACATGGTCGCCACCGACGGCGGCTTCCACGGCCGGACCATGGGCGCCCTCGCCCTCACCGGTCAGCCGAAGAAGCAGGAACCCTTCCTGCCGCTGCCGGGCGACGTCACGCACGTCCCCTTCGGCGACGTCGAGGCCCTGCGGGCCGCCGTCACCGAGGAGACCGCGTTCGTCGTCATCGAGCCGATCCAGGGCGAGAACGGGGTGGTCGTACCCCCGGCCGGGTACCTGACGGCCGCCCGCGAGATCACCCGCGCCGCCGGCACCCTGCTCGTCCTCGACGAGGTCCAGACCGGCATCGGCCGGTGCGGCCAGTGGTTCGAGCACCAGGCCCACGAGGACGTCGAGCCCGACATCGTCACCCTCGCCAAGGGGCTGGGCGGCGGACTGCCGATCGGCGCGGTGGCCCTCTTCGGGGCCGCGGCCGACCTGTTCCAGCCCGGCCAGCACGGCACCACCTTCGGCGGGAACCCGGTCGCCTGCGCCGCCGGACTCGCCGTGATCGACACCATCGCCTCCGAGGGGCTGCTCGACCAGGTCAAGGCCCGGAGCGAGCGGCTGCGCTCCGGGATCGAGTCCTCGGGGCACGCGCTGGTCTCCCACGTCAGGGGCGCCGGCCTGCTGCTGGGTATCGTGCTGACCGAGCCGCTCGCAGCCCAGGTGCAGCAGGCGGCTCAGGATGCCGGCTTCCTGGTCAACGCGCCCGCCCCCGACGTCGTACGGCTCATGCCCCCGTACGTACTCACCGAGGCCGAGGCCGACGCGTTCCTCCGGGCGCTGCCCGGCATCCTCGACGCAGCCAACGGGGACGGATCCGAAGAATGAGACGACGATGAGCCAGGCGCAGGACAACGAGCAAGTCGGACAGGCCGTCCCGCAGACCCGCACCGCGCGACACCGCCGGATCGTGGACATCCTCAACCGGCAGCCGGTCCGCTCCCAGAGCCAGCTGGCCAAGCTGCTCGCCGACGACGGGCTGAGCGTCACCCAGGCGACGCTCTCCCGCGACCTCGACGAGCTGGGCGCGGTGAAGATCCGCAACACCGGTGGCGAGCTGATCTACGCGGTGCCCAGCGAGGGCGGCTTCCGCACCCCGCAGGCACCGCTCGGCGAGTCCGCGAAGGAGGAGCGCATGCGGCGCCTCTCCGGGGAGCTGCTGATCTCGGCGGAGGCCTCCGCGAACCTCGTGGTCCTGCGCACCCCGCCGGGTGCGGCGCAGTTCCTCGCCTCGGCGATCGACCAGGCCGAACTCCGCGCGATCCTCGGCACGATCGCCGGCGACGACACCCTGATGCTGATCAGCCGGGACCCGGCGGGCGGCCAGGCCCTCGCCGACCACCTCCTGAGGCTGGCGCAGAAGGAGGGCTGAGCCGGGAGGTCCGGGGCGCCGGAAATCCGGTGCCGCGGCGGGGCCGGCCGACATAGCCTCGGCGCGTGCTCCGATTCGTCCTCGCCATATCCGTGTCCCTCGTGACCGCCGCCGTGTACGGGCCCCTCGCCCTGCGGTGGCGGCGCCGGGTCCGGATCCGCCGCGAGATCCTCCGGCTCGTCGCCACCGTCGACCCGGAGCCGTACCACGCCGCCCTGCTGCGGAACGAGGCGACCGAGGCGGCGGCCGCCGAACTCCTCCTCGACGGGTGCCTCCGGATCGACGGGGAAGGAGCGGCGTTCCTGACCGAGGAGGGCCGCGACCCCGCCCGCACGCCCGTCCACCCGCTGCCCGCCGCCCTGTTGGACGCCGTCCGCCGCCACGATCCCGAGCCCGTGTCCATCGGCTGGATCGACTGGTGCGACGAGGAATACCTGCGGCGGCGCAGCGCGTACCGGAACGAACGGGACGCCCTGCTGCCCGATCTCCCGAGGATGCCGGACGGCGAGGGGAACAAGCTGCTGGCCTGCTGCGGCTGCGTGGGCATCGTCCTGGTGATGTTCTTCTGGGTCCTGGCGAGCGTGCTGCTGGTGGCCGAGCGCCCGCACGGCGTACGGGAATGGGCCTGCGCCGCGGTGGCCGCCGTCGGCCTGGCGGCGCTGGCGTTCGCCGAGAAGGCCCACAGGGAGGTCCGGGCCCGGACGGAGTGCGGCGACCCGCTGGGTGACCTGATCCGCGCCGAGCCGCACCCGGCCTTCGCGGCGCTGGACGAAGAGCAGCGGCTCCTCGTGCTGCGGAGCATCGGTGACCGCACCACGGGGCGCGGCGCCGACCAGGTCGCCGAAGCGGAAGACGAGGGCGACGAGGACGAGGACGACGAGTGGCTGGACGACAAGGTCTGGTGGGAGGACGCGTACGAGTACCGGGCCGCCGACGAGGACGAGCCCGAAGCCAAGGGATCTAGTAGCGGGTGACGGCGAGCGGCCCGTCCTGCGTGCCGATCGCGATGTGCGGGTGGCGGCGCGGGTTCGCCCAGCGGAGGATCTCCCGCATGGCCCGCTCGGGCACGGACACGCAACCGGCCGTCGCGCCCTTGCCGTTGACGTGCAGGAAGATCCCGGCGCCCCGGCCGCGCACGGGCCGCTCGTAGTTGAAGTCGATGAGCAGCGCGTGCGCGTACTGCTTCTCGTACGTCACCAGGTGCTCGGCCTCGCCCGGCGCGCAGTCCGCGGGCAGCGGCTCCACCCACTGGTTGTAGTGGGCGGACGCGTTGTCCTGGCACCACCAGGAGTCGCCCCGCACCCGCCGGTAGCGGACCTCCGTGCCGGCCGGCGCCCGCCGGATCCCGAAGGCGTACGGGAGTGCGTACAGCCCCGTCGGCGTGGTGCTGGTGCCCTGCGTCCGGGTCGCGCCCTCGGTGAGGCCGTTCGACCCGAAGCGGGCGGGTGCGCTGCCGGCCTCGTGCCAGCCCCCGGACCACCGGTCCCACCAGGTCAGCCGGCCGGTGGTGGATCCGGGAGCGGGCGCGACGGCGATGATCAGCTGACTGCCGCCGCCGGTGTCGGCGAGCCGGGACGGCAGGGGCGCGGGGGCCTGCGGGAGCAGGCTGCTGACGATCAGTGAGCCGGTGACGAGAGCGGTTCGCAGCACATGTCAGACGGTACGGGGCGAAAGGGGCGGAGGCGGTGCAGGCAGGCCGTCGAGGCTCGCCTCGATGTACTCCTTCCTCTCGCAGTACGCGGCGAACTCCTCGTCCGTCTTGCGGCCGAAGTGCTCCGCGTGGAGGGTGGGACTTCCCGTGCCGATCAGTGTCCTTCCGTCGCGGATCCCGTGCGGGGGAGTCCGAGCTGTGAGCGCATCTGCGACAGGACGTAGTCGCTGAACACGCCGGTGCAGCGGTCCAGAAGGGCGCCGACCTCCGGGTCCCCGATCGGAAGGGCGGGCGGCCGGCAGGGGGACCACAGGCTCCCGAGGCGTTGCCCGGCGAGCACGCGCAACCCCGCGTCCTCGTCGGTCAGCAGTTCCACGGAGGCCCGCAGTCCGGCCACGCCGCCCCGGGCGTGCAGGACGCGGTACGCCGCCAGGCGGCCGTGGCGCGGCAGGCCGGGGGCGATGCGGGCCAGCAGCCAGTCGGCGGGCAGCTGCCCCGCCGAGGCGCGCAGGCTGAGGGAGGCCTCCCGGGCCACGCCCGGCGAGGGGTCGTCCAGCAGCGGCCGCAGCAGCCCGAGGTCGGTGACGTCCAGGTGGCGCAGCCCCGCGACGGCCGCCGCCCGGACCGCCCCGGCGGGGTGGTCCAGCAGGGCGCGCAGCAGCGGGGCGTCCGCGCGGCCGGCGCACTCGGCGAAGCCCGTCACGACGTACCGGTCGATCCGGTCCGGGTCCTCGACCAGCTCGCGCAGGTGCGCGTACGGATCGCCCCCGCCCTGGCGCAGCAGCCAGCGGGCGCAGGCCCGGACCGTTCCGGAACGGTCGGTGAGGTGGTGCACGGCCTCGGCGGCCCGCCCGGCCCGGCGCAGCGCGGTGACCCCGGCGGCCCGGACCATCGGGAGGTGCCCGCCCAGCAGGGCGTCGACGGCCGCGTCCGCGTCGGTGTCCGCGTCGACGTCGGCCCGGTCCGGCCCGTCGGCCGGAGCACCGTCGCCCGGAGCCCCGGCGGCCAGCGCGGTCAGGGCGGCGTCGGTCCACAGCGTGCTCGTCACCGGGTCCTGCTCGACGGCGGCCCGCCGGGCCAGTTCCCGTACGCCGAAGAGCCCGAGGTCGAGGGTGATCCGGGTGGCGAAGCGCCGGGTCTCCAGGTCCGGGTTCCACCGCAGCCACGCCAGTACGGTGTCGGGCTCCTCGCCGGTGCGGGTGTGCGCGGGCCGCTCGGCCCGCCACCAGGTCGCGGGCCGGGCCGGCCGCCACCACGGGGCGAGGACGGGGTCCTCGGCGCGCAGGGCGGCCTCGAACCGCTCCAGCGCCCAGGCGCCCTGTCCCCGTCGTCCCAGCCGCAGGACCAGCGGGGTCAGGTCGGTCAGCGTCCGCGCGGGGTCGGCGGCCAGGGCCTGGCCGAGGAGCCGGCGGGCGCGTTTGCGCACCGCCGGGACCCAGTCGGCACACCGGATCGCGACGAGCGGGAGCGCCGGGTCCGGCTCGTCGAGCGCGGCCTCGCGGATCCGGCCGTCCCGGTGGCACAGGCGGGTCTCCGGGCGGTCGAAGCACGGCAGCGAGGCGCCCTGGGCGCGGGCCCGGCGGACCTCTTCGTCGAACGCGGTCCAGGCCGCCGGCCGGTCGGGGAGGCGGACTCCGCCGATCCCGACGCGCCTGCCGGCGAGCAGTCCCGCCGCGGCGGCCCGCCCGTTCTCCACGTCCTGTCGTTCCCAGGCGCTCATGTGCCCTCCCCTGTCCACGCGTACCCGGCGAGCCTAAGCCGTGGGCGGATGGTCGCGCGCCCCATATTCGCGCAGGTCAGGAGCCTCGCGGCGGGGTCGATTGACGAAACATACGGAGTAGTGCATAGTTATGCCTGTCGTTGAATGCACCGTAAGGAGAAACCCGTGACCGAGCGCGTCGTACTCGCCTACTCGGGCGGCCTGGACACCTCCGTCGCCATCGGCTGGATCGCCGAGGAGACGGGCGCCGAGGTCATCGCCGTTGCCGTGGACGTCGGCCAGGGCGGCGAGGACCTGGACGTCATCCGCAAGCGCGCGCTCGACTGCGGTGCGGTCGAGGCCGAGGTCGCCGACGCCTCCGACGAGTTCGCCAACGAGTACTGCCTCCCGGCGATCAAGGCGAACGCCCTCTACATGGACCGGTACCCGCTGGTCTCGGCGCTCTCCCGGCCGGCCATCGTCAAGCACCTGGTCGCCGCCGCCAAGAAGCACGGCGCCACGACCGTCGCCCACGGCTGCACCGGCAAGGGCAACGACCAGGTCCGCTTCGAGGCGGGCATCGTCGCCCTCGCCCCGGACCTCAAGTGCATCGCCCCGGTCCGCGACTACGCGATGACCCGCGACAAGGCGATCGCCTTCTGCGAGGAGAAGCAGCTCCCGATCGCGACCACCAAGAAGTCGCCGTACTCCATCGACCAGAACGTCTTCGGGCGCGCCGTCGAGACGGGCTTCCTGGAGGACATCTGGAACGCCCCGATCGAGGACATCTACGAGTACACCTCGAACCCGGCCCTGCCGCGCGAGCCCGACGAGGTCGTCATCTCCTTCAAGGAGGGCGTCCCGGTCGCCATCGACGGCAAGCCCGTCTCCGTGCTCCAGGCGATCCAGCAGCTCAACGACCGCGCCGGCGCCCAGGGCATCGGCCGGATCGACATCGTCGAGGACCGTCTCGTGGGCATCAAGTCCCGCGAGGTGTACGAGGCCCCGGGTGCGATCGCGCTGATCACCGCCCACCAGGAGCTGGAGAACGTCACCGTCGAGCGCGAGCTGGCCCGTTACAAGCGGCAGGTCGAGCAGCGCTGGGGCGAGATGGTCTACGACGGCCTGTGGTTCTCCCCGCTCAAGCGGGCGCTGGACGGCTTCATCAACGAGGCCAACCAGCACGTCACCGGTGACATCCGGATGACGCTGCACGGCGGCCGCGCCGTCGTCACCGGCCGGAAGTCGGACGAGTCGCTCTACGACTTCAACCTCGCGACCTACGACTCGGGCGACACCTTCGACCAGTCCAAGGCGCAGGGCTTCATCGAGATCTTCGGCCTCTCCTCGAAGATCGCGGCGCGGCGCGACCTCGCCTGACCGATCAGCAGTACGTGACCGCCTCCCCGTTTCCTCCGCGGCGGGGAGGCGGTTTCACATCCAGAGGCATGCCGTACATGCCATGCAGTCTTGAGGAGCAGTAGCTGTGAGCAGCAACAACGGTGACGTCCGGCTCTGGGGCGGCCGGTTCGCCGACGGTCCCGCCGAGGCCCTCGCGAAGCTGTCCGCGTCGGTCCACTTCGACTGGCGCCTCGCGCCCTACGACATCGCCGGCTCGCGCGCCCACGCCCGCGTGCTCCACAAGGCGGGCCTGCTCACGGCCGAAGAGCTCGACCGCATGATCGCCGGGCTGGACCGGCTGGAGGCCGACGTCGCCGACGGCTCCTTCACCGGCACCATCGCCGACGAGGACGTGCACACCGCCCTGGAGCGGGGCCTGCTGGAGCGGCTCGGCGCCGACCTCGGCGGCAAGCTGCGCGCCGGGCGCTCCCGCAACGACCAGGTGGCCACCCTCTTCCGGATGTACCTGCGCGACCACGCCCGGATCATCGGCGGCCTGATCGCGGACCTCCAGGACGCGCTGGTCGGCCTCGCCGAGAGCCACGCGGACGTGGCGATGCCGGGGCGGACCCACCTCCAGCACGCGCAGCCGGTGCTCTTCGCCCACCACGTACTGGCCCACGTGCAGTCCCTGTCCCGGGACGCGGAGCGGCTGCGGCAGTGGGACACCCGCACCGCGGTCTCCCCGTACGGATCGGGGGCGCTGGCCGGTTCCTCGCTGGGCCTGGACCCGGAGGCGGTCGCCGCCGACCTGGGCTTCGAGCGGGGCTCGGTCGGCAACTCCATCGACGGCACGGCCTCGCGCGACTTCGTCGCCGAGTTCGCCTTCGTCACCGCGATGATCGGGATCAACCTGTCCCGGATCGCGGAGGAGATCATCATCTGGAACACGAAGGAGTTCTCCTTCGTGACCCTGCACGACGCCTTCTCCACCGGCTCGTCGATCATGCCGCAGAAGAAGAACCCGGACATCGCGGAGCTGGCGCGGGGCAAGTCGGGCCGCCTCATCGGCAACCTGACCGGTCTGCTCGCCACGCTCAAGGCGCTGCCCCTGGCGTACAACCGGGACCTCCAGGAGGACAAGGAGCCGGTCTTCGACTCCTGCGACACCCTCGAGGTCCTGCTGCCGGCCTTCACCGGCATGATGGCCACCCTCACGGTCAATCGGGAGCGGATGGAGGAGCTGGCCCCGGCGGGCTTCTCGCTCGCCACCGACATCGCGGAGTGGCTGGTCAAGCAGGGCGTGCCGTTCCGGGTGGCGCACGAGGTGGCCGGTGAGTGCGTCAAGGAGTGCGAGGCGCTCGACATCGAGCTGGACGAGCTGACGGACGAGCAGTTCGCGAAGATCTCGGAGCACCTGACCCCCGAGGTCCGTACCGTCCTCAACGTCAAGGGCGCCCTCGCCTCCCGCAACGGCCGTGGTGGCACCGCCCCTTCGGCGGTCGCGGTCCAGCTGACCGAGCTGAAGGCCGACCTGGTCATCCAGCACGCCTGGGCGGTCCACAAGCAGTAGTACCGGGCATTGCCGGGGGCGGGGGAGCGGATGGGCTCCCCCGCCCCTTCGGCGTTACAGGCAGACGACGCTGATCGAGAACGGCCGGTCACTGTCGACGGCGGGGTTGCCGCCCGCGGACGGCGTCGCGGTGCGGACGAAGAGCGTGTTCGTGTTCAACTGGCCGACCAGGATGGACGAGCTGCCCGGACCGGGGTCGCCGCCGCCGTTGGTGTTGATGGTGCCCAGGAGGGCGCAATTGTTGAGGTTGGAAGTCGTGGTGATGTTGTAGCGGCCGTTGCCGAAGTGGTTGACGGTGCCGGTGATGCCCTGCGCGCCGAGGAACTGTCCGTTCGCGGAGATCTTGGCCCAGGCGGTGGTGGTGGCCGCCGCCCGGGCGGCCTGCTGCGGTTCGGCCGACGCGGAGGAGACGGCGACGACGCCGCCGACCGTCAGGGCCAGCGCGGTGACGCCGAAGGCGAGCTTGCGTGATGTGTTCATGGTTCTCTCCCTGCTGAAGACGGAATCAGTGCAGGTGAACCCGCCCCGGGTAAGGGCTCACTGAAGAGCAGCCTCCCGGGTCCCGGGCCGGTGGGGGAAGGCTCCCGGGGCACGGTCACTCCAAATGATCACAGTCCGCATCAGCATCGCGAACACGGGTAGTGATGATCGAATCACTGTCTGTGTCCATCTGGCCGTGGTGCCGCCCATGCGGCCAGGGCGTCGAAGTCCTCGCGGAGCAGTCCGATCCGTTCGTCGATCCGCAGCAGCAGGGCGTGCGCCAGGTGGTGCCGCTCGACGTACTCGTGGTCCATGGCCCCGATGTCGTCGTCGATCCACGCGAAGGGGCGCCCGCCCGCGTATTCGAGGATGTACTGGGTCTTCCAGAAGGTGCCGCGCGGCGCCCGGCCGTGCATCGACGGCCAGTCGATGAAGGGGAGCCGGGGCAGGCCGAGGTGGGGGCCTATCCAGTCGTTCGCCTCGTCCTTCCAGGTGGTGGCCCACACCAGTTCGTACGCGTCCGCCAGTGCGAGCAGCTCCTTCCCGTGGGCGGGATTCAGCCAGACCCGCAACGGCTTCGCGCTCTCCGCCTCCCGCCAGCCCGTCGGCCGCATCCGGTGGGTGGTGTAGCCCTCGGGGCGGCGCTGGGCCTTGGCCGCGTAGGGGTTCAGTGGTCCGTCGACATCGATCAGCAGTAGTGGCTTCATCGGGGCAGGATTCCGTTCCGGCCGCCCTCAGGCAGCTCATTTTCGAGCCGAATGAGACAGTGACGTCTCATTCGGGGTATGCTTGTCTCATGGCCATGGATCGTGACCAGGTGCTCCGCGACGCGGCCGCCCTGCTCTCCCGCAAATCGACCGCCACGATGGACGAGGTCGCCCGCGCCGCCGGAATCGGGCGCGCGACCCTCCACCGGCACTTCGCCGGGCGCGACGCCCTCGTACGGGCCCTCGAAGAGCTCGGCATCCGGGAGTTCGAGGTGGCCTTCGACAACGCCCGCCTCGACGAGGGGACGGCCGTGGAGGCGCTCAGACGCCTCGTCGCCGAGGCCGAGCCCAACGCCGAACTGCTGGCCTTCCTCGTCACCGAGAACCAGCTGTTCGAAGGTGACCAGATCAACGAGGGATGGTCCCGGCTCGACGCCCGCGTCACCGCCCTGTTCCGGCGCGGCCAGGAAGAGGGCGACATCCGGATCGACCTGAGCCCGGCATGGCTCACCGAGGCCCTCTACGGCCTCATCGGCAGTTGCGCCTGGGCCGTCATGGACGGCCGGGTCGCCGCCAAGGACTTTCAGTACATGATCATCGAGCTGCTGCTCGGTGGCGCCAGACGGAGTGTGGAGAAATGAGCCGTACCGAACAGCTGAGCAGGCAGACGGGGACGGAGGGGAAGAGCAAGGGGCGCTGGCTCGCGCTCTCCGTGCTCGTCCTGGCCGTGCTGCTGGTCGCGGTGGACGCCACCGTACTCGGCCTCGCCACCCCCTCGCTCAGCGAGGACCTCAAGCCGTCCGGCACCCAGCTGCTGTGGATAGGCGACATCTACTCCTTCGTCATCGCCGGACTCCTGGTGTCGATGGGCAGCCTCGGCGACCGCATCGGCCGGAAGAAACTGCTCCTCGTCGGCGCCACCGCCTTCGGCGCCGTCTCGGTCCTCAACGCCTACGCCACCAGCCCCGAGATGATGATCGTCGCCCGGGCCCTGCTCGGCGTGGCCGGCGCCACCCTGATGCCGTCCACCCTCGCGCTGATCCGCAACATCTTCCACGACCCCAAGGAGCGCAGCCTCGCCATCGGCATCTGGGGCGCCACCGCCTCGGCCGGCGCGGCCGTCGGCCCCGTCGTCGGCGGAGCCCTGCTCCAGCACTTCTGGTGGGGCTCGGTCTTCCTCATCAACCTCCCCGTGATGCTCGCCCTGGTCCTCGTCGGCATCAAGCTGCTGCCCGAGTCCAAGAACCCGGTCGCCGGGCCCTGGGACCTGGTCAGCGTAGGCCTCTCCCTCGTCGGCGTCATCAGCGTGGTCTACGCCGTCAAGGAAGTCGCCACCCATGGTCTGACCTGGGAGGTCGTGGCCACCGCCGGGCTCGGCGCGGGCGCCCTGTACGCCTTCGTCCGCCGCCAGTTCACCCTGCCGTCCCCGCTGCTCGACATGCGGCTCTTCAAGCACCGCGGCTTCTCCGGCGCGGTCCTCGCCGACCTGCTCACCGTCTTCGGCCTCTCCGGACTGGTCTTCTTCCTCTCGCAGTTCCTCCAGCTCGTACAGGGCCGCGGCCCGCTGGAGGCCGGCCTCGCCGAACTGCCCGCCGCCGTCGGCGCGGTGGTCACCGGCCTCATCGCGGGCAGGTACGCCCGCAAGTACTCCGTACGGTCCATCGTGGCCGGCGGCCTCGCCGCCATCGGCCTGGCCCTGGCCGTCCTGACCGTGATCCACAAGGAGAGCGGCTACCCGGTGCTCGGCGCGGCCCTGCTCGTCGTCGGCCTCGGCGCCGGATTCTCCTTCACCGTCACCGCCGACGTCATCCTCTCCAGCGTGCCCAAGGAGCAGGCCGGTTCGGCCTCCGCCGTCTCCGAGACCGCGTACGAACTCGGCGCCGCCCTCGGCATCGCCCTGCTCGGCTCGATCGTCACCGGCGTATACCAGGGCTTCACCGCCCCGGCCGGCGCCGCGGGGCCGGTGGCCGACGCCGCGCACGAATCCCTCGGCGGGGCCGTCGAAGCCGCCAAGTCACTGGACCCGGCCACCGCCACGCAGATGGTGGGCGCCGCCCAGGACGCCTTCGTGGACGGCCTGCGCCTCGCTTCCGGCGTCGGTGCGGCCGTGCTGCTGGCCACCGCCGCGGCCGCCTGGTTCCTGCTGAAGGGCCAGCGGCTCCAGGACGGCATCGAGCACTGACGTCCCGCCAGCGGGTGGTGTCCCGAACGGAGTTGACAGTCCGTTGAACCGCGGGACACCATCCCGGCGATGGAGATCAACGACCTGACCCCGGCCGAGCGCCGCATCTGGGACGCCTTCCCGCGCGGCGAGGGCGTCGACTTCCGCGAGCACCCCGACGACAGCTCCGTGGACGGAGCCGGCTGGGGGCCGGACCGGACCGTCCGCGCCGAGGTGCTGCGCGCCCTGCTGCTGGGCGCCGGCCGCACCGAGCCGGGCCGGGTCGCCGGACTGAAGGTCAAGGGCGCGAAGATCGTCGGCAAGCTCGACCTCCGGTACGCGGTCGTCGACCACCCCATCCGGCTGCGCGACTGCTGGTTCGAGCGCAAACCCCTGCTGTACGGGGCCCAGTTGCGGGCCCTCGTGCTCGGCTACTCCACCCTCCCCGGCCTCACCGCGGCCACCCTGCGCGTCGACGTGGTCCTGCGGCTCTCCTGCTGCCGGATCACGGGCCCGGTCCGCCTGCAGGGCGCCCGCATCACCGGCGGGATCTTCCTCCAGGGGGCGGTGATCGGCCCCTCGGCCGGCGAGGAGGCGGACGAGCCCGCGCTCCAGCTCAACCACGTCGACATCGGCACGGACATCATCGCCATGGACCTCACCGTCCACGGCCGGACGCGCATGAACGGCGCGACCGTCGGCGGCCAGGTCAACCTCGACGACTCCCGCCTGCTCGCCCCCGGCGGCATCGCCCTGCACGCCGAGAACCTCACCGTCGGCACCGACCTGCGCGGCCACCGGCTGGAGGCCCGCGGCACCGTCAACCTCACGGGCTCGCGCATACCGGGCCAGCTCAACCTGAGCCGCGCCGTCTTCGACAGCCCCGACGGGGTCGCCCTGCGCGCCTCCAGCTGCGTCATCGGGGAGGTGTGGCTGAGGAACTGCGAGACCCTCCGGGGCGGGTTGAACCTGCGGCGCTCCCAGGTCGACATGCTGCACATCCCGCCCGAAACCTGGCCGGAAACGATCCGCATCGACGGGCTCACCTACCGCACGCTCGCCCCCCACCTGCCCGCGGAGCAGCGGCTGCCCGCTCTGGAGCACGAGGAGTCGGGCTACCTCTCGTACGCCTACGAACAGCTCGCCGGGGCCTACCGTACGGCGGGCGACGAGGCGGCCGCCCGGACCGTCCAGCTCGCCAAGCTGCGCCGGCACCGCCGCACCCTGCCCCGGTACACGCGCCTGTGGGGGCTCCTCCAGGACGCCACCGTCGGGTACGGCTTCCGGCCGCTGCGGGCCACGGGCTGGCTGCTGGCGCTCCTGCTGACCGGGACGATCGCCTACTCGCTCGCCCCGCCCCGCCCGCTCAAACAGGGCGAGGCGCCGGACTTCAACGCGGTCTTCTACACGATCGACCTGATGCTGCCCATCATCGGCTTCGGGCAGGAGTCCGCCTACGCGCCGAGCGGCTGGTACCAGTGGTTGTCGTACCTGCTGATCGTGACCGGCTGGATCCTCGCCACCACCACGGCGGCGGGCGTCAGCCGGTCCCTGCGCAGGCAGTGACCGCTACGCGGCCTTCGCCTTCGTCGCGTACATGTCCACGTACTCCTGGCCCGAGAGCCGCATGACCTCGGCCATCACCGAGTCGGTGACGGCGCGCAGCACGTAGCGGTCGCGGTCCATGCCCTCGTAGCGGGAGAACTCCATCGGCTCGCCGAAGCGGACGGTGACGCGGCCCGGGCGCGGCATGCCGGCGCCGCCGGGCTGGAGCTTGTCGGTGCCGATCACCGCGAACGGCACCACGGGGGCCCCGGTCATCAGGGTCAGGCGGGCGATGCCGGTGCGGCCGCGGTAGAGCCGGCCGTCGGGGGAGCGGGTGCCCTCGGGGTAGATGCCGAAGACCTTGCCCTCTTCGAGGATCCGGCGGCCGGTCATCAGGGCCGCGACTCCGCCGTTGGCCCCGTCACGGTCTACGGGGATCATGCCGGAGCCGCTGAAGAACCAGGCCATGACGCGACCCTTGACGCCCTTGCCCGTCACGTACTCGTCCTTGCCGATGAAGTGGACCGTACGGTCGCACAGCAGCGGAAGGATCATGGAGTCGATGAAGGTGAGGTGGTTGCCCGCCAGGATCACCGCTCCTTCGCCGGGGATGTTCTCGATGCCCTCCACACGGGTGCGGAACATCATGCGCATGATCGGTCCGACAGTGGCTTTGATGAGGCGCGTACGGAACAACGTGGGCCCTCCGGCATCGAAAAGCGGGTTCTGGCACCCACCACACGGCGGTGGTGCAGGTGAGGACGATACTCGCGGGTCACGTCCGAGCGCACATCGGGTTCACGTGTCGGATACGGAGTGTTGACATACGTTTCCGCCAAGTTCCCCGGATGTGCCGTCGCCGCACCCCCTCCGGCCACCGCCTTTTGCCTACCATCGGCACGCCGATCACGGGCCGCGAGATGCCGAGACCTCAGAGATCCCGGGACCGCGCGCCCGTCACGACGACGAGGAGTGGCACTCATGACACAGGGTGGGGCAGCGCGGCGCACGGTCCTGGGGGCGGCCGTCCTGGCGGCCGGGGCCGGCATCACCGGACTCGCGGCGGGATCCGCGTCCGCCACGAGCGGCGGGCACGGCGGCGGAGGGTACCGGGACCTCCCCTACCCCACGGTCATCGGCCACCGCGGAGCCAGCGGCTACCGGCCGGAGCACACGCTCGGCTCCTACCAGCTGGCACTCGACCTGGGCGCCGACGTCGTGGAGCAGGACCTGGTCCCGACGAAGGACGGGCACCTGGTGTGCCGGCACGAGAACGAGATCGGCGGCACCACCGACGTCGCCGACCACCCCGGGTTCGCCGCCCGGCGCACCACCAAGTCCGTCGACGGGGTCTCCGTCACCGGCTGGTTCACCGAGGACTTCACCCTCGCCGAGCTGAAGACCCTGCGCGCGAAGGAACGTATCCCCGCAGTCCGCCAGCGCAACACGCTCTACGACGGCCAGTGGGCCGTTCCCACCTTCGAGGAGGTGCTGCGCTGGGCCGACCGCGAGGGCAAGCGGCGCGGCAAGCGGGTCTGGCTGCACGTCGAGACCAAGCACCCCAGCTACTTCCGCGGCCTCGGACTCGGCCTGGAGGAGCCCCTCGCCAAGCTGCTGCGCCGCTACGGGCGCGACCGCCGCGATTCGGCCGTCTTCCTCCAGTCCTTCGAGCCCTCCAGCATCCAGCGGCTCTCCCGGCTCGTCTCGGCGCCCCGCGTGGTGCTGCTCTCCGCGGCGAACACGCGCCCCTGGGACTTCGAACAGGCCAAGGACCCGCGGACGGTCGCGGACCTGGTCAAGCCCGAGGGCCTGAAGTGGATCTCCGGCTTCGCCCAGGGCATCGGCCCGACCATGGACCTGATCCTCCCGCGCACGGCGGACGGCCGGCTCGGGACCCCGACCACCCTGGTGAAGGACGCGCACGCGCGCGGTCTGGTGCTGCACCCCTACACCGCGCGCAACGAGAACAGCTTCCTGCCGGCGGAGTACCGCAAGGGCACGGATCCGGCCGCCTACGGCGATGCCCTCGCCGCCTTCCGGACCTACTTCGAACAGGGCATCGACGGGATCTTCACTGACAACCCGGACACCGGACTGCTCGCGGCCGAGGCCTTCCGCCCGGGCCGACGCCCCGTCAACGGCTGAGCGCTGCTTCCCGAACGAGTGGGCCGGGCCCGGCGGGGAAACCGCCGGGCCCGGCCCACTCGTCCCGCCCGGCATGGACCTGCTGAAGGCTGACCTCTTTGAGAAGCTCGGCCCGCTGCTCTCCGCGGAGGCGGCGGCGGAGGCCGCGGGCACCGGGGTGGACGCGGCCGACCTGGAACAAGCCGTCTGGGTCAGGCTGCTGGAGAGCGGCCGGCGCGCCCCCGATCCGGCCGAGCCGGCGGAGCCGGCGCGCTGGCTGCGCCGGGCGGTACGGGCGGAGGCCCGCCTGGCCCGGCGCCGGGCCAGGCGGGAGATCCCGTACGACGGCCCGCCGGCCGGCGACAGCGCGAGCGGCGAACCGGCCGCCGGGCGCGAACCGGCCGCGGGGGCCGAACCGGAAGACGCCCTTCTGGACCGGGAGGTGAACCGCGCACTCCGATCGGCGGTCGCCCGGTTGCCCGGACGCTGTCCGGAGCTGATGAAGGCACTTCTTTCGCCCAGAGACCTCACTTACCGTGAAATCGCAGGAGAGTTGGGTATCTCACAAGGAAGTTTGGGGCCCGTCCGTTCCCGTTGCCTGGGATGTCTGCGCAGAATGCTGGCTGCAGAGGTTGCGGCTCCTGGCCTTCGGGGAAAGGAGCGGTAGACCAACGGGCTACCAGGTGAGCTGGAGGCATGCGCACATGGGCATGAGCGTGACCATTTCGGCGGCGGCTGCCGAGGACGCTGAGCAGATCTTCAAACTGCAGTACCTGGCCTTCCAGCGCGAGGCCGAGCTGTACGGCAACTACCTCATCCAGCCGCTCACCCAGTCCCTGGACTCCCTCAAGGGGGAGCTCGCCACGGACACCGTCCTGGTGGCCCGGCTCGGCGACGAGATCGTCGGCACCGTGCGCGGCAACGTGGACGAGGACGGCACCGGCAAGATCGCCAAGCTGTGCGTCCACCCGCGCCTGCAGGGCCACGGACTCGGCGCGCGCCTGCTGCGCGCGGTCGAGGAGGCCCTCGCGAGCCCCGGCACCACCACGCGCTTCCGTCTGCACACCGGCCACAAGAGCGAGTCCAACCTGCGCCTCTACCGCAAGGCCGGCTACGTCAAGGTCGGCGGCCGCACGGCTTCCGACGGGGTCCAGCTGGTGATCCTGGAGAAGGACGCCAAGGACCCGACCGACTTCGCGGTCAGCGCGTAGCCGTTCAGCGCAGTCAGCGCTTCGTGCGCAGCCAGAGCATCCCGGTGACCGGCAGGATCACCGGGATGAACAGGTAGCCCATCCCGAAGGCCGACCACACGGTCGTGTCGGGGAAGGCGTCGGGGTTCACCAGGGTCCAGGTGCCCACGGCCAGTACGCCGGCGAGCTCGGCGGCGCAGCAGACCAGCGCCGCCTTGCGGGCCGTCTCCCCGCCGCGGACCAACGAGTACGTGATGAACGCGTAGGCCAGCGCCGCCACCGCCGACAGCGAGTAGGCGAGCGGTGCCTTGTCGAACTCGGTGGAGATCTGGAAGGCCGAGCGCGAGACCGCGCCCACCACCATCACCCCGTAGAGCCACACCAGCAGCAGACCGGGCCCGGAGACCAGCCGCTTGCGCCCGGCGGGAGTGGCGGTCTTCGTCTCAGCGTCAGGCACCGGTGGTTCCCCAGATGTCGTAGAGCCGTACTTCGAGGACGGCGAGGACGACCGCGCCGGCGGCCACCGTCACCGATCCCCACCTGGTCCGCTCGGTCAGCGAGAGCATGCCGGCCGCCGGCACCGCCGCGAAGGCGCCCAGCAGGTACGACACGAAGATCACCGTGCCCTCGTCGGGCTTCTCGCCCTGCGCCAGCTTGACCAGGCCGATCACCAGCTGGGCCAGGACCAGCACGGTCACGACGGCCATGCCGATGAAATGCCAGTCCTTGGTCGGCTGGTCCCGCCATGCGGCGTGGCCGCACCAGGCGGCGAGGGCGAGTGCGGCCACGCCGATGGCGACCGTCAGGGCGTCGAGCATGCAGCGAGGGTATTACGGGCCGAAAGACCCGATGCGCGCGCCCCTTCCGGCCGGCCCCGGGCTCCCGCGTCCGCGCGGTGCGAGGACCGTGGTCTTGACCACAACGCCCCCTCCCACCGGACGGTGGACCGGTGCGTCCGTGTGGGGTCAGCAGACCGTGTCGACGCAGGTCAGGCTTGCCGGCGTGGTGCCGGGTGCGGACCGAAGGCGTCCGCTATGCGGGCGGAAGTCGTCCGCTATCCGGACAGCGTTGATCGGTCAGGGGAGACGTCTGCTTTACTTGGGCCCATGACCACGACGAGCAGCCGCACCCTTGCGACCGAGGCGACGATGACGCCCGGTGCTCGTTGTATGTGTCGAATGTGCGCCTTCTGAGGGCCCCTTCCTGAGCCTCGCGCCCCGAAGCGAGACCAGCCGCGCCAGAGCGTCACCCGCTGATGAACAGCACGGCTCACTCCTGCCCCGCGCATGCGTCCAAGTCATCGTTTTCTGATGGTTCGTCCCGTATCGCGTCCCCAGATGTTCGCCCCGTGCACGGCACCCCGCTGCGCCGTGCACTCGACAGCGACGGAAATCCTGTGATCACCACATCGGGCCTCACGAAGGTCTACCAGTCCCGTGGCCGCGAGGTCACCGCCCTGGACGGCGTCGATCTCCACGTCCGCGAGGGCGAGGTCTACGGAGTCATCGGCCAGAGCGGCGCCGGCAAGTCCTCCCTGATCCGCTGCGTGAACCTGCTGGAGCGCCCCACCACCGGCACCGTGAGCGTCGACGGAGTCGACCTCACCGCGCTCGCCGGCCGCGGCCGGCGAGCCGGCAAGGAGCTCCGCGAGGCCCGCAGCCGCATCGGCATGGTCTTCCAGCACTTCAACCTGCTGTCCTCGCGCACCGTCCAGGGCAACATCGAACTGCCCCTGGAGATCCTCGGTGTCTCCGGCCGCGAGCGCTCCCGCAAGGCCCTCGAACTCCTCGACCTGGTCGGCCTCGCCGACAAGGCCAAGGCCTACCCCACCCAGCTCTCCGGCGGCCAGAAGCAGCGCGTCGGCATCGCCCGCGCCCTGGCCGGCGACCCCAAGGTGCTGCTCTCCGACGAGGCCACCAGCGCCCTGGACCCCGAGACCACCCGCTCCATCCTGGGGCTGCTGCGCGACCTCAACCAGCAGCTCGGCCTCACCGTGCTGCTCATCACGCACGAGATGGACGTCGTCAAGACCGTCTGCGACTCGGCCGCCCTGATGAAGAACGGCCGCATCGTCGAATCCGGCACGGTCGCCGAACTGCTCGCCACCCCCGGCTCCGAGCTCGCCGGCGAGCTCTTCCCGGTCACCGGCGCCGCCACCGGCCCCGACCGCACGGTCGTCGACGTCACCTTCCACGGCGAGGCCGCCGCCCAGCCGGTCATCTCGCAGCTCTCGCGCACGTACAACATCGACATCTCGATCCTCGGCGCCGCGATGGACACCGTCGCCGGCCGGCTGATCGGCCGCATGCGCATCGAACTGCCCGGCCGCTACGAGGACAACGTCGTCCCGGTGGGCTTCCTGCGCGAGCAGGGCCTCCAGGTCGACGTGATCGACGAGGCCGAGCAGATCGACGAGATCGACGACGAACTGGCCGCACTGGTCAAGGATGGTGCGAAGTGACCTGGTCCGAGATGCAGCCCCTGCTCACCCAGGGCACGTACGACACCCTCTACATGGTGCTGTGGTCCACCCTGGTGACCGTGCTCGGCGGACTGCCCCTCGGCATCCTGCTCGTGCTCACCGACAAGGGCGGCCTGCTGCAGAACCAGCCGCTCAACAAGGTCCTCGGCGTGATCGTGAACATGGGCCGCTCGCTGCCGTTCATCATCCTGCTGATCTTCCTGATCCCGGTCACCACCGCGGTCGTCGGCACCTTCATCGGCCCCACCGCCATGATCGTCCCGCTGGCCATCGGCGCCGTCCCCTTCTTCGCGCGGCTCGTCGAGACGGCCGTCCGCGAGGTGGACCACGGCCTGATCGAAGCCGTCGAGTCCATGGGCGGCGGCATCCCCACCCTCGTCGGCAAGGTGCTCCTGCCGCAGGCCCTGCCCTCGCTGGTCGCCGGTGTCACCACCACCGTCATCACCCTCGTCGGCTACTCCGCCATGGCCGGCGCCGTCGGCGGCGAAGGACTCGGCTCCAAGGCCATCACGTACGGCTTCCAGCGCTTCGAGACCGGCTTCATGATCGCCACCGTCGCGGTCCTGATCGTCCTCGTCACCGCGATCCAGCTGATCGGCGACGGCGTCGTCCGCCTCCTGGCCCGCCGCGGCCGCACCGCCTGACCGGCCCGCCGGCCACCCCCGACTTTCCCACCCCACAGAGCCCGCACTTGTCGTGCTTGGGCCACCACCAGCAAGTCCTCGGTACTTGTTCAGCAAGAAAGGCACTCTTCGTGCGTAAGAACATCAAGCTCACCGCCCTCGCCGCCACGGCCACCGCGCTCGCCCTCGGCCTCACCGCCTGCGGCAGCTCCTCGGACCCGTCCTCCACCAAGGCCGACGGCGGCAAGGCCGACGAGAGCAAGCCGCTCGTCATCGCGGCCTCCCCGAGCCCGCACGCCGACATCCTGAACTTCGTCAAGAACAACCTCGCGGCGAAGGAAGGCCTCAAGCTCGACGTCAAGGAGTTCACGGACTACGTCCTGCCGAACACCGCCACCGAGCAGGGCCAGGTCAACGGCAACTTCTTCCAGCACAAGCCGTACCTCGACGACTTCAACAAGAAGAACGGCACCCACATCGTGCCCGTCGTGAACGTGCACCTGGAGCCCCTCGGCCTCTACTCCAAGAAGGTCAAGGCGATCGCCGACATCAAGGCCGGCCAGACCATAGCCGTCCCCAACGACACCACCAACGAGGGCCGCGCGCTGCAGCTGCTCGCCGCGAACAACCTGATCACCCTCAAGGAGGGTGTCGGCACCAGCGCCAAGCTGTCCGACATCACCGACAAGAAGGGCCTGGAGTTCAAGGAGCTGGAGGCCGCCACGGTCCCGCGCGCCCTGAACGACGTGGACGCCGCCGTCATCAACGGCAACTACGCCATCGAGGCCAAGCTGTCGCCCGCCAAGGACGCGCTGATCCTG
Organism: Streptomyces sp. NPDC048424; assembly: GCF_040651555.1. Classification (NCBI taxonomy): domain Bacteria; kingdom Bacillati; phylum Actinomycetota; class Actinomycetes; order Kitasatosporales; family Streptomycetaceae; genus Streptomyces; species Streptomyces sp. NPDC048424. The sequence continues at coordinate 41,139 of NZ_JBEZKE010000023.1, forward strand.
GAGAAGGCCGAGGGCAACCCCTACGCCAACTTCCTCGCGGTCAAGGACGGCAACCAGAACGACCCGCGGATCCAGAAGCTCGCCAAGCTCCTGAACTCCGACGAGGTCAAGAAGTTCATCGAGGAGAAGTACCAGGGCTCGGTCATCCCGGCCTTCGGCACCCCGGCCTCCTGAGCCGGCGGGCCGACAGCCCCCAGGGCCCGGCCCCGCGGTCAGGAATCTCGGCCCCGCACGCCCCTGACGGCGCGCGGGGCCGAGCTCTGCCCGCTTCCGGGCAACCCGGCCCTGCACATCCCCCGGTCGATGCTGCATGCTGTGGCCTACGACCCGTTAGAGGTGGTCCCGCATGAACGGTCCCTCACCACGGTCGCATCGCACCACGGTCGCACCACGTTTCTCAGGCATGGAGCTGCGCATGACTACCACCTTCCCGGACGTCACCATCAGCACGGACCGGCTGGTGCTGCGCCCCTTCGAGGAAGAGGACGTCACCGCGCTCACCGAGATGATGAACGACGAGTACGTCACCGCCTGGACCACCGCGGCGCACCCCTACACCCACGCCGACGCCCATGCCTGGGCCACCCGGGACTCCCACGCCGAACGGACCGAGGGCCGCGGCATCGTCTTCGCCGTCACCGAGTTCCTCACCCAGCGCCTCGTCGGCATCGTGCACCTCCAGAACACCAACTGGCACACCCGCGCCACCGAGGTCGGCTACGTCACCGCCCCCTGGGCCCGCGGCGAGGGCTACGCCAGCGAGTCCGTACTGGCCGTCGCCCAATGGCTCTTCCGCGACCAGGGGTTCGAGCGCCTCGAACTGCGCACCGCCGCCGACAACACCGCCTCCCAGCAGGTGGCCCAGAAGATCGGCTGCATCAGCGAAGGCGTCCTGCGCAACGCGTGGATAGTGCGCACGCAGACCCCCGACGGCGGCTGGACCGACACCCGCACCGACCTCATCATCTGGAGCCTCGTCCCCGAGGACCTCGACGAAGGCGACGGATACGACGGCTACGACTCCTACGACGGCTACGCGGGCAGCACCGCCTTCGGGCAGCGCGCCGACGCGCACGGCCGCACCGTCGGCGCCGACTGGAACTGAACCTATGACCGGGTAGTCTCACCGTGCCCGCCCCGACCACACTTCGCCCCGCCCCCACACCAGGAGACTGACGACGATGGCCGACCGGGTCACGGTGATCGGCTGGGACGGTTCGCCCCTGACCGCGGCCGCCCGGTCCGCGCTCTCCGCCGCCACCCTCGTGGCCGGCGCCGCGCACCACCTCGCGCTCCCCGAGGTCCCGCCCACCGCCGAACGCATCCGCCTCGGCAGCCTCGGCCTCGCCGCCCGTCGCATCGCCGGCCACCGCGGCACCGCGGTCGTCTTCGCCGACGGGGACCCCGGCTTCTTCGGCGTCGTACGCACCCTGCGCGCCCCGGAGCACGGCCTGGAGGTCGAGGTGGTCCCGGCCGTCTCCTCCGTGGCCGCCGCCTTCGCCCGCGCCGGCATGCCCTGGGACGACGCCCAGGTCGTCGTCGCCCACCCCCGCACCCTGCGCCGCGCCGTCAACGTCTGCCGCGCCCACGCCAAGGTCGCCGTCCTCACCTCGCCCGGCGCCGGCCCCGCCGAACTCGCACTGCTCCTCGACGGAGTCCACCGCACCTTCGTCGTCTGCGAGGAACTCGGCACGGACCGCGAGCAGGTGAGCGTCCTCACCTCCGACAAGGCCGCCGACCACAGCTGGCGCGACCCCAACGTCGTCATCGTCATCGGCGGCGGCGGACAGGCCCCGGCCGCCGACCCGGGCTGGCTGCTCGGCCAGAGCCCCGCCCTCTCCGCCGACCGCGGCTGGGCCCGCCCGCAGCCCGACACGGGTGAAGGGGAGTCGGCGCAGCTGCGCGCCGCCCAGCTCGCCCGGCTCGGACCGCGCCCCGGCGACCTCGTCTGGGACATCGGCGCCGGCTCCGGCGGCGTGGCCGTCGACGCCGCCGCCCTCGGCGCCGCCGTCATCGCCGTCGACGCCGACCCGCGCGCCTGTGAACGCACAACTGCCGCCGCCCGCAAGCGCGGAGTGCAGCTCCAGGTCGTCGCCGGGCGCGCACCGCACGTACTGGAGAACCTGCCCGAGCCCGACGTCGTCCGCGTCGGCGGCGGCGGGGCCGAGGTCGTCGCGGCCGTCGCCGACCGCCGCCCCGAACGGATCGTCAGCCACGCCTCCACCCGCGACGAGGCGGAGGCCATCGGCCGCGCCCTCACCGAACACGGGTACGCCGTCGAGTGCGCCCTGCTCCAGTCCGTCGCCCTGGACCCCCGCACCTGGGCCGAACAGGACCGTTCCGTGGTGTTCCTCCTGTCGGCAGAACGCCCTGTGACCCGCTGAGACGAGGGCCGGGGTAGGCTGGCCGATCGTCGTACTGCCTCGACGTTTCGGGCATCGCGACACCGCCGGAACGCGCGACGTGGCGCAGTCCACAGAGGACCGCGGCGGTTATGGCCGCCACGATGGCTAACGGGCGCGACAATGCTTAGTGGTTGTCGTGCAGGCGGATGTGAGACGGACCCGTCGCACGCCGGCCCCGCACGGCAACTCCGCTTGGAGGCCTCGTGGGCGACCGGGCGACCGACGAGGCAGAACCGATGGGCGAGGGGTAAGCATGACTGACACCGGCCAGGTACCGGGCGAGGGTCTCCCGGACAGCGCGGGCATGGTGGATCAGCAGGGCGTCCCCGCTCCGGTCCAGATCCCGGCACCGATTCCCGGCGGCTACGCCTTCCAGGACCTCATGGACAACCCGGCCGAGCCGGAGGATGAGGAACTGCTGCTGATGCCGAGCGGCCAGGGCGCGTGGAGCGACCCGCAGGTCGTCCCGCCGGCCCCCGTCTTCCCCGTGGACCCCCAGCTCCCCGAGCCGCCGGTGTACACCGACGCGTCCTACGGCGCCGGGCCCGGGTACCCCGAGGCCCCGGCGTACCCCGAGCCGGCCGGGTTCCCCGAGCCCGCCGCGTACCCCGGATTCCCCCAGTCCTCCTTCCCCGACGCCGGGTACAGCGCGGGTGCGCACGAGGCGGGCGGCCGTGACTCCGGCGCGCTCGACCTCGGCGGGCTCGTCGTCCCGCCGCCGGCGGCAGCCCCCGCCGCTCCGGTGGCCCCCGCGGCCCCCGTCCGCCGCCCGCTGCACATGGGTCCGCCCGTGCCCGAGGCCACCGGCGGGGTCGTACGTTCCCTCGCGGACCGCGGCCCGGCCGCGGCCCCCGCTCCCGCCGCCCCGATGGCCGCCGTGCTGACCACCCCGGTGGCGCCCGTTCCGCTCCGCCAGGCGGGGCCGCCGACCACGGGCCCGGAGTACCTGGACGTCCCGCGCGCGGAGGCCGTCGCGTCCCCCGCCCCGCAGCCGGGCGAGATCCCGCCGCAGGCCGGGGCCCCCTGGGCAGCGGAGCCGGTGGCCGCGCCCGAGCCGGTGGCCGCGCCCGAGCCGGTGGCGGAGGCCGAGCCCGTGCAGGCCGTCGAGCCCGCGCAGCCGCCCGTGGAGCCGGAGCCGCTCGCGGTCCCCGCAGAAACGGTGGTTCAGCCCGAGCAGCCCGAGCAGGCCGAGCAGCCCGAGGTCGTCGTGGCCGAGGCGGCGCCCGCGGCAGCCGAGCCCGTCCAGCCCTCCGAGCCGGTCGAGCCCGTCGCTTCCGTGGAGCCTGTTGCGCCGGAGCTGATCGAGGTCGCCCCGGAGCCCGTCGCCCCCGTCGAGGCCGTCGCCGCCGAGCCGGTCCAGCCCGAGCCCGTCGAGGCCCAGCCGGAGCCGGTCGCCGCGGTCGAGGCGGTCGAGCCCGTCGCGGTCGAGCCCGTCGCTCCCGTAGAGCCTGTCGCGCCGGAGCTGATCGAGGTCGCCCCGGAGCCCGTCGCCCCCGTCGAGGCCGTCGCCGCCGAACCGGTCCAGCCCGAGCCGCTCGAAGCGCAGCCCGAGGCCGTCGAGCCGGAGCCGATCGAGGTCGCGCCGGTCGAGGCCGTCGCCCCCGAGCCGGTACAGCCGGAGCCCGTCGAGGCCCGGCCCGAGCCGATCGCCCCGGCCGAGGCCCAGCCCGAAGCCCAGCAGGAGGCACTCGCCCCCGCCGAGCACGCGGGCGACCCGGCCCCCGCCTACGACGACGCCGAGCGCGAGGCCGTCCTGCGCGTCATGCGCGAGCGCCGCGACATCCGCAAGGGCTTCCGTACCGACCCGATCCCGCACGAGGTGCTGCTCCGCGTCCTGGAGGCGGCCCACACCGCACCCAGCGTCGGCCACTCCCAGCCCTGGGACTTCGTCGTCATCCGCTCCGCCGAGACCCGCCGGACGATGCACGAGCTCGCCCAGCGCCAGCGCGAGGCCTACGCGAAGTCGCTGCCCAAGGGCCGGGCGAAGCAGTTCAAGGAACTCAAGATCGAGGCCATCCTCGACACCCCGGTGAACATCGTCGTCACCGCCGACCCCACCCGCGGCGGCCGCCACACCCTCGGCCGGCACACCCAGCCGCAGATGGCCCCGTACTCCTCGGCCCTCGCCGTCGAGAACCTCTGGCTCGCCGCCCGCGCCGAGGGCCTCGGCGTCGGCTGGGTCAGCTTCTTCGACGAGCGCGAGATGGTCCGCGCGCTCGGCCTGCCGGAGCACCTGGAGGTCGTCGCCTACCTGTGCGTCGGCTACGTCGACGAGTTCCCGGAGGAGCCCGAGCTGGCCCAGGCCGGCTGGTCCCAGCGGCGGCCGCTCTCGTGGGTCGTCCACGAGGAGACGTACGGGCGCCGCGCGCTGCCCGGCGAGGAGCCGCACGACCTGCTCTCGGAGACGGTCGCCAGCATCCGCCCGCTCGACGCGAAGGCGCTCGGCGAGGCGTGGGAGCGGCAGAAGCGCATGACCAAGCCCGCCGGGGCCCTGGGCATGCTGGAGATCATCTCCGCGCAGCTGTCCGGCCTCTCGCGGGTCTGCCCGCCGCCGATCCCGGAGCCGGCCGCGGTCGCGATCTTCGCCGGTGACCACGGGGTGCACGCCCAGGGCGTCACCCCCTGGCCCCAGGAGGTCACCACGCAGATGGTGGCCAACTTCCTGGGCGGCGGCGCGGTCTGCAACGCGTTCGCGAACCAGGTCGGCGCGGAGGTCTGCGTGATCGACGTCGGCGTCGCCGGCGACCTCCCGGCCACGCCGGGCCTGCTCCCGCGCAAGGTCCGCCCGGGCACGGCCGACCTCTCGGTCGGCCCGGCGATGACCCGCGAGGAGGCGATCGCGGCCATCGAGGTCGGCATCGAGACGGCCCGCGACCTGGTGGCGGCGGGCAACAAGGCCCTCCTCACCGGTGAGATGGGCATCGCGAACACCACGGTCTCCGCCGCGCTCATCTCGGTCTTCACGGGCGTCGACCCGGCGGAGGTCACGGGCCGCGGCACCGGCATCAACGACGAGACGCACGCCCGCAAGGTCGAGGTCGTACGCCGCGCCCTTGACCTCCACCAGCCGGACCCGGCGGACCCGATCGGCGTCCTCGCCGCCATCGGTGGCCTGGAGCACGCGGCGATCGTCGGCCTGCTCCTGGGCGGAGCCTCCCTCCGCACTCCCGTGATCCTGGACGGCGTCAGCGCGGGCGCGGCCGCCCTGGTGGCCCGGGCCATCGCCCCCGAGTCCCTCTCGGCGTGCATCGCGGGCCACCGCAGCGCGGAGCCGGGGCACGTGGCGGCCCTGAACAAGCTCGGCCTGCGCCCCCTGGTCGACCTGGACCTCCGCCTCGGCGAGGGCACGGGCGCGCTGCTGGCCCTCCCGCTGGTCCAGAGCGCGGCCCGCGCGATGCACGAGGTCGCCACCTTCGACTCGGCCGGCGTCACGGAAAAGTAACCCGCCACCATTCCTGGCGGGCCTGGATTGCGCGCGGCGGCGCGGCTGCTGGTTGGCCGGCTGCGCCTGACTGCCCGGGACTCCGCCCCAGACCCCGCGCGTCAATCGCCGGCGAGGCTGGATTTGTGCGAGCCCGGATTGTCCGGGGCGGGCGGCGGCTGGGTAAACGGGTGCGCCTCACCGCCCGGGGCTCCGCCCCGAACCCCGCGCCTCAAACGCCGGCGAGGCTGAATTGTGCGAGCCCAGATCATCCGGGGCGAGCCCAGATAGTGCGCGGCGGGGCGGCTGGGTGCGGCTCACTGCCCGGGGCTCCGCCCCGAACCCCGCGCCTCAATCGCCGGCGGGGCTGGAGTGTGCGCGGCGAGGCTGAACCGTGCGCGGCGAGCCCGGATTGTCCGGGGCGAGCCCAGATGGTGCGCGGCGGGGTGGGCTGCTGGGTGGGCGGGTGCGGCTCACTGCCCGGGGCTCCGCCCCGGACCCCGCGCCTCAAACGCCGGCGAGGCTGGATGGTGCGCGGCGGGGCTGAACTGTGCGCGGCGAGCCCAGATGGTGGGCGGCAGGTCGGCGGTTGGGTGGCCGGGTGCGGCTCACTGCCCGGAGCTCCGCCCCAGTCCCCGCGCCTCAAACGCCGGCGGGGCTGGATGGTGCGCGGCGGGGCCGGGTGGTGCGGGCGAGCCCGGATGGTGTTCGGCGAGGGTGGTTGGCAGCGAGAGCCTGGATGGTGGGCGGCGAGGCTGGATTGTGCGCGGCCAGTCCGGACCGGCCGGCCAGTCCGGACTGGCCGGAGGGGAATCGGCTGGCTGGTGGGTGTGCCGTGGGGTGGGGACACTCCGGGGCGTCCCCGCAGGTCGAGCGAACCCATCGCCGGGCAACGGGCCGGTCAGGCCAAGGGTTCGCGAGCCGAGGAGACGCCCCGGAGGGGCACCGCCCCACCGCGAAGCCGCCCCCCTGAACCCGGCCTCACGGCCGAGACCCCGGTCCCGGCACCGCCCCACCGCGAAGCCGGGCCCCCGGATGCCAGGCTCAGGGCCGAGATCCCGGGTAGGTGCCAACCCCGACCCGACCCAGACAAGGGTGCCGGGCCGGGGGGTAGGGCATCGGCCCGCGTGGCTCGGCACCGCACCGCCCCACCGCGAAGCCGCCCCCCTGAACCCGGCCCCACGGCCGAGACCCCGGGCCCGGTACCGCCCCACCGCGAAGCCCGCCCCCTGAACCCGGCCCCACGGCCGAGACCCCGGGCCCGGTACCGCCCACCGCGAAGCCACCCCCCCCCGGGACACCGGGCTTACAGCTGCGACCTCGGGTGACCCGAGCCGGGCAGGGCCGCGCCCCGCGCAATTCGGCCTCGCCGGCGATTGAGGCGCGGGGTGCGGGGCGGTGCCCCGGCGGGTTGGGCATGGGACCCGTCCGCGCTGCGGGACGGCCCGCGCCGTATGGTGGACCAGCACCGCATCACCGCACGTCAGTACCCCGCCGCTCCAGCGCCGCAGCGGCACTCAAGAGCACCGCACCGCCGCCCCCCAGGAGCCGCAACCGCCATGGCCGACACCCCCGCCTACCCCGTAGGACTCCGACTCGCCGGCCGCCGCGTCGTCGTCATCGGCGGCGGCCAGGTCGCCCAGCGCCGCCTCCCCGCGCTCGTCGCGGCCGGCGCCGACGTCCTGCTCGTCTCGCCCTCCGCCACCCCCTCCGTGGACGCCATGGCCGAGACCGGCGAGATCCGCTGGGAGCGCCGCCGCTACGAGGACGGTGACCTGGCCGGTGCCTGGTACGCGCTCATCGCCACCCGGGACCGGGCCGCGAACGACGCCGCCTCCGCCGAAGCCGAGCGCGAGCGGATCTGGTGCGTGCGCGCCGACGACGCCGAGGCCGCCACCGCCTGGACCCCGGCCACCGGCCGCGTGGAGGGCGTCACCGTCGCCGTGCTGAGCGGCAACGACCCCCGCCGCTCCGCCGCCGTCCGGGACGCCGTCGTCGAGGGGCTGCGCGACGGCACCCTCACCGCCGCCCGCCCCCGCACCCCCGGCGTCTCCCTCGTCGGCGGCGGGCCCGGCGACCCCGACCTCATCACCGTGCGCGGCCGCCGCCTCCTCGCCGAGGCCGACGTGGTCATCGCCGACCGGCTCGGCCCCCGCGACCTGCTCGACGAGCTTCCCCCGCACGTCGAGGTCATCGACGCAGCGAAGATCCCGTACGGCCGGTTCATGGCCCAGGAAGCCATCAACAACGCGCTGATCGAGCACGCCAAGGCCGGCAAGGCCGTGGTGCGGCTCAAGGGCGGGGACCCGTACGTCTTCGGCCGCGGCATGGAGGAGCTCCAGGCGCTGGCGGAGGCGGGCATCCCGTGCACCGTCGTGCCCGGCATCTCCAGCTCCATCTCGGTGCCCGGCGCCGTCGGCATCCCGGTCACCCACCGGGGCGTCGCCCACGAGTTCACCGTGGTCAGCGGGCACGTCGGACCCGACGACGCGCGCTCCCTCGTGGACTGGGCCGCCCTCGCAAAGCTCACCGGCACCCTGGTGATCCTCATGGGCGTCGACAAGATCGGCCTGATCGCCGAGGCGCTCGTACGGCACGGCCGCGCGGCCGACACCCCCGTCGCGGTCGTCCAGGAGGGCACCACCGCCACCCAGCGCCGGGTGGACGCCACCCTCGCCACGGTCGGCGAGCGGGTCCGCGCCGAGGAGGTCCGCCCGCCGGCCGTCATCGTCATCGGCGAGGTCGTCCGCGTCAACGCCCCCGGAACCAGCGCCCCCAGCACCAGCGCCTGACAGGCCGTTGGCACCGCACCCAGGACAAGGCAGTATCACCCTGTGGCTGATCTCATCACCGTCGAGGACCCCGACGACCCGCGCCTGCGCGACTACACGGGCCTGACCGACGTCGAACTGCGGCGCAGGCGCGAGCCCGCCGAAGGACTCTTCATCGCCGAGGGCGAGAAGGTCATCAGACGCGCCAAGGACGCCGGCTACGAGATGCGCTCGATGCTGCTCTCGGCCAAGTGGGTCGACGTCATGCGCGACGTCATCGACGAACTCCCGGCTCCGGTCTACGCCGTCAGCCCGGAGCTCGCCGAACGCGTCACCGGCTACCACGTGCACCGCGGCGCCCTCGCCTCCATGCAGCGCAAGCCGCTGCCCACGGCCGAGGAGCTCCTGGCCACGACCCGCCGCGTGGTCGTCATGGAAGCGGTCAACGACCACACCAACATCGGGGCCATCTTCCGCAGCGCCGCCGCCCTCGGGATGGACGCGGTGCTGCTGTCCCCGGACTGCGCGGACCCGCTCTACCGCCGCTCGGTGAAGGTCTCCATGGGCGCCGTGTTCTCCGTCCCGTACGCCCGTCTGGAGGCCTGGCCCAAGAGCCTGGACTCGGTGCGGGAGGCGGGCTTCAAGCTGCTCGCCCTGACCCCGCACGAGAAGGCCTCGCCGATCGACGTGGCCGCGCCGCAGTCCCTGGACCGGGTCGCTCTGATGCTCGGCGCCGAGGGGGACGGTCTGTCCACGCAGGCGCTGGTCGCCGCCGACGAGTGGGTACGGATCCCGATGGCGCACGGCGTGGACTCGCTGAACGTGGGCGCGGCCGCCGCCGTCGCCTTCTACGCCGTGGCCCAGGGCCGCGAGACGGCGTAGCGACGGCCGGCGGCCGGCGTGCGGCCGGCCTAGAGCTTCTGGGCCGCGGCGATGCCCAGCGCCACGATCAGCGTCACCAGGACGAACACGATCAGCCGCTGCCGCATCAGCCGCGGGTCGGGCCGCGACGGCCGCCGTCCGGTCCCCGTCGTCCTGGGCGCCGGGCGGCCGCCCGTACGGCCCGAGGTCGGCCTGGAGGACGGGCCGCCGGGATTGCGCGGATTGCGGGAGGACGAGGGCCGCGAGTGCGGCCCGCCCGGGGATCCGCCGGGGGCCCGGGGCGTGGTGGAGCCGCCCGTACGACGCTCCGTGCGCTGCTCGGCGTAGTCCTCGGGGAGCCGGCCCGTCGGCCGCTCGGTCCGGGCCCGCTGCGCCGGCGGGCGGGCCTCCGACAGCCCCTGTGCCTCGCGGGCCGCGATCTCCTTGAGCCGCATCGACAGCTGGAGCGTGCTGGGCCGCTCCTCGGGATCCTTGGCCAGGCAGGCCCGTACGAGGGGCGCCAGCGCGTCCGGGACCCCCTGGAGGTGCGGCTCCTCGTGCACCACGCGGTAGAGCATGACCTCGGAACTGCCGTGCCCGAAGGGCGAGTCGGCGGTCGCCGCGTAGGCGAGGGTGGCGCCGAGGGCGAAGACGTCCGTGGCGGGGGTGACGGCCGCGCCCCGCACCTGCTCGGGCGCGAGGAAGCCGGGGGAGCCGACGGCCGTACCCACATGGGTGAGCGTGCTCGCCCCGGTGGCCCAGGCGATCCCGAAGTCGATGATCCGCGGGCCCTTGGGGGAGAGCAGGATGTTCGAGGGCTTGAGGTCCCGGTGGACGACCCCGGCCTCGTGCACGGCGACCAGTCCCTCGGAGAGCGCGGCGCCGACGGCGGCGATCTGCGCGGCCGTCAGGGGGCCCTCCTCGGCCACCTTGTCGTGCAGCGAGGGCCCGGGTACGTACTGGGTGGCGAACCACGGCCGCTCGGCCTCCAGGTCCGCGGCCACCAGCCGCGCGGTGCATCCGCCCCGGATGCGACGTGCGGCGGACACCTCGCGGGCGAACCGCGAGCGGAACTCCTGGTCCTCGGCCAGGTCCGGCCGGATGACCTTGAGGGCGACGCGCTGCCCGCGCCGGTCCGATCCCAGGTAGACCACGCCCATGCCGCCGGCACCGAGCCGCCGGTGCAGTCTGAACGAGCCGACGACACGCGGGTCCTCGCGCCGGAGCCGCATCATCGCCATGTCCACCCCGCTGACCGGTCGTCCTGTTGACGTGGCACAGCTTACGGACCATCCGGCATGCGTGCTCAGAGGCCGCGCCCTCGCCGTGGGATTCGATTGTCAGTGCGGCACAGCACACTTGAGGGAGCATCAGGGGCGTCGGACGGCCGTGCGGAGCGCGTGCTCGGCACGGCCAAACGGCCCTCGGATCAAGGGGATTGAGCCCTGGGAGCGGGTGCGGGAGCGCCCGGGCGCACCCGTACGCCGACCACGCGCGAGTGGATCTTGCCGAGGGCCGGTGGACGGACACGCATCAACAGGGAGTGACGGAAGTGAGAGAAGTCACTACCCTCCGGTCATCCCCTCCGGGAAGACCCCGACAGCGGGGGAGCGGCCTCCACCCAGGGGAGTACACGGACGAGGCCCCGTCATCCTCCTGGAGGCCCGGCAATGGGTACGAAGGCATGAGGCCAGGGGCCGTCCGCCCGCCTAGTGTTGAAGACAAGCGGCGGGTGGCGCACTCGTCCCCCGAGGTCACAAGCCCGCCGCTGCCAAACGACAGGGAGAGGGCCATGGCGGACATCGCACGGCAGGGACGCAAGGCATTCGCGTTCAACGGCCACGAGTCCGGTACCCGCCACCCACTGGTGGCCGCGGCCATGGTGCTCCCCCTGGCCGCCCTGCTGCTCTTCCTCTTCGGAGGCTTCGATCAGCTGGCGGCACAGGCGTCGTCCGTGGGTCTGATGCCGGGGCGCTGAGCGGCGCCCCGGGCCCGGGAGAGCGGTCCGGGCCGGGACATCGGTCGTCGAACCCCGTGGGGACGGGGGAGCGGCGGACGGACGGCAGGTGAAGGGTGCTGCCCGTACGACTGGGGAGTCGGACGGGCAGCACCCTTTTTCATGGCCTGCTTTCACGAGACGGGAACGCGAAAGACGGGAACGCGAAAGACGGGAACGCGAAAGACGGGAACGCGAAAGCCCCGGCCGAAGAGACGGCCGGGGCTTTCGATCGGTGCGCGATACTGGGATTGAACCAGTGACCTCTTCCGTGTCAGGGAAGCGCTCTCCCGCTGAGCTAATCGCGCGGGAACCACGGCTCGGAAGCCGCAGGTCAGGCATGTGATGCCAGGTACTGCGTGCGCGATACTGGGATTGAACCAGTGACCTCTTCCGTGTCAGGGAAGCGCTCTCCCGCTGAGCTAATCGCGCGGGGATCCTTGCGGATCAGTGGACGATACTGGGATTGAACCAGTGACCTCTTCCGTGTCAGGGAAGCGCTCTCCCGCTGAGCTAATCGTCCTTGGAGGTGGAGACGGGATTTGAACCCGTGTAGACGGCTTTGCAGGCCGTTGCCTCGCCTCTCGGCCACTCCACCATGGAGCTGCAGGGGTTCTCGGGAAGATCCCCCACTTCGAGCGGACGACGAGACTCGAACTCGCGACATCCACCTTGGCAAGGTGGTGCTCTACCAACTGAGCTACGTCCGCAGGTCACCGTGTTCACTCCGGGGTGTTCCCCCTTCGCTCCCTGGCGACGAGTTGAACTCTAGCGGATTCCCGGGCCAGCTCAAAAACGCGTTTCCGCAGCGTGCTGCCGCTCGATCACCACAGGTCACCCCGCCGTCACCCCACCGGCGCCGCGTCGTCACCGGTCATAGACTCGCAGCCGTGCACGACCTGCCCCCCATGGCCCGCTTCGGCGGCCTCCTCGCGACCGACCTCCGGGACGTCACCAGCGATCCCGCAGCCCTCGACTCCACCGGCTTCTGGGCGGTGGCCGCCGGCTTCGAAGGGCGGCTGGTCTGCGCCCGCTTCGGGGACGTGCGCCCCGACCCGGTCCCCGCGCCGGTCCCGGGCGCCTGGCGCGGCCCCGACGCCGACCAGTGGACCTCCTCGCTCGACCGGACCGCCTACGTCGACGGCGTGCGCCGCATCCGCGAGCACATCGCCGCAGGTGAGGTCTACCAGGCCAATCTCTGCCGCGTGATGTCCGCGCCGCTGCCCCACCCGGACCGCGCCGACGTCGACGCCCTCACGGCGCTCCTCGCCCGCGGCAACCCCGCACCCTTCGCAGGAACGATTCGGCTGGCCGCGTACGGCGTGGAGATCGCCACCGCCTCCCCGGAGCTCTTCCTGCGCCGGACCGGCCGCCGCGTCGAGTCCGGCCCCATCAAGGGAACCGGCCGCACCGCCGCCGACCTGCTCCCCAAGGACCACGCCGAGAACGTGATGATCGTGGACCTCGTACGCAACGACCTCGGCCGGGTCTGCGCCACGGGCTCCGTCACCGTCCCCGAACTGTGCGCCGTCGAGGAGCACCCGGGCCTGGTCCACCTCGTCTCCACCGTGAGCGGCGAGCTCGCCGACGGCGCCGGCTGGCCCGAGCTGCTCGCCGCCACCTTCCCGCCCGGCTCCGTCACCGGCGCGCCCAAGTCCTCCGCCCTGCGGATCATCGAGGCCCTGGAGACCGCCCCGCGCGGCCCCTACTGCGGAGGCATCGGCTGGGTCGACGCCGACCGGGGCACCGCCGAGCTCGCCGTCGGCATCCGCACCTTCTGGATCGACCGCGAGACCCCCGGCGGCCCCAGCCTGCTCTTCGGCACCGGCGCCGGCATCACCTGGGGCTCCGACCCCGACCGCGAATGGGCGGAGACCGAACTGAAGGCCGCCCGGCTGCTGCGGGTCGCGGCGGGCCACGAGACCACCGGCATCCAGGGGGCGAACGGGACGATCGGAAGGACCGCACCATGAGAATCTGGCTCGACGGAGCGCTGAAGGACGTCGACAGCGCGCACGTGTCCGTCCTCGACCACGGGCTGACCGTGGGGGACGGCGTCTTCGAGACGCTGAAGGCGGAGCGCGGCCGGGCCTTCGCCCTCACCCGCCACCTGGAGCGGCTGGCCCGCTCCGCCCGGGGCCTCGGCCTGCCCGACCCCGACCTCGACGAGGTGCGCCGGGCCTGCGCCGCCGTACTGGAGGCCAACCCGGTGGAGCAGGGGCGGCTGCGCCTCACCTACACCGGCGGAGTCGCCCCGCTCGGCTCCGACCGCGGCGACGCCGGCACCACCCTGATCGCCGCCGTCGCACCGTCCGCCCGCCGCCCGGACACCACCGCCGTCGTCACCGTCCCCTGGGTGCGCAACGAGCGCTCCGCCGTGGCCGGCCTGAAGACCACCTCGTACGCCGAGAATGTGGTCGCGCTCGCCGCCGCGCACCGGGCCGGGGCCTCCGAGGCGCTGCTCGCCAACACCGTCGGCCGGCTCTGCGAGGGCACCGGCTCCAACGTCTTCGTCGTCATCGGCGGGGAACTGCACACCCCGCCCCTGAGCTCCGGCTGCCTGGCGGGCATCACCCGGGCCCTCATCGTCGACTGGGCCGGCGCCAAGGAGACCGACCTGCCCTTCGAGGCGCTGGAGCAGGCCGAGGAGATCTTCGTGACCTCCTCCCTGCGCGACGCCCAGGCGGTCGTCCGGATCGACGACCGCGAGCTGGGGACGGGCCCCGGGCCGGTCACGGCCGAGGTGATGCGGATCTTCGAGGTGAAGGCCGGATCGGACATCGATCCGTGAACCCTGGTGACGCGGGGCCGCCGGGCAGGTAGAACTCGAAGTGATGACCACCACCCTGCGGCCCGCGCAGCCGCTCCAGCAGAACAGTGACGGAACCCGCTCGCGGGCCTACGAGGTGCGGGTCAACAGCCGGCACGTCGGCACCCTCGAACTGGCCACCAGATCGGCGGCCCAGCCCGAGATCGGCGTGATCCGGGACCTGTGGATCGACGAACCGGACCGCCGGCGCGGGCGCGGCACGGTCGCCGCGCTCGCCGCCGAGGAGGTGCTGCGCTCCTGGCGCTGCACCTGTATCGCCGTGTCGGTGCCCGCCGACGCCGCGCCGGCGCTGCGGATGGCCACCGCCCTCGGCTACCGGGAGACCGGCCGGGTCATGGTCAAGGAGCTGCCGGCCGAACCGCCCGCGCTCCCGGCGGGCAGCAAGGGCCGCCCGATGACCCAGGCCGAGTTCGACGTCTGGCTGGAGGCGGAGATCGTGGAGTACGGCCCCCGACTCGTCTCCCCGGGCATGACCGCGGAGCAGGGCGTGGCCGCGTCCCGCGTCGAACACGCCCGGATGCTGCCGGCCGGGCGGGAGACCCCCGGCACGGCCTTCCACGTGGTGGAGAGCCCGGAGGGCGCGATCCTGGGCAGCGTGTGGGTCGGGGAGCGCGAACTGCCCGGCCTCGGCACCGTCCGCTACGTGTACGACGTCCGGGTCGAGCCCGGACACCGCGGCCAGGGTCACGGCCGGACCCTCATGCTGCTGGCCGAGCACGGCGCACTGGCCGCCGGCGCCCGCCACCTGGGGCTGCACGTGGTCGAGGGCAACACCCCGGCCCGGCGGCTCTACGAGTCTCTCGGCTACCGGGACACCGCGGTGAACGCCGTCAAAGAGCTGATCTAGGAGCCGGGAAGCCGAGGCGCCGGGAGCTCAGGAACCGAGCAGGCGGTCGGCGATCTCCTCGATGCGGGCGCGCAGGCCGTCCTGGCTCTTGCCGCCGTCGAGGCGCTCGCCGTCGATCACGTACGTCGGGGTGCCGGTCACGCCGATCGCCTTGCCCTCGGCCTGGTCGGCGTCGACGATCAGGATGTGCCGCCCGTCGATCAGGGCGGTGTCGAACTCCTCGACGTCCAGACCCAGTTCGCGCGCCACGTCCAGCAGCACCGGCTCGCCGCGCTCGGCCAGCTCGGCGGTGCGCGCCAGGACGGCCTCCGCGTAGGGCCAGCCCTGCCCCTGCTCGACGGCCTCCTCGGCGGCCTGCGCCGCGGCGAAGGCGTGCTTGTGCTTCTCCAGGGGGAAGTGGCGCAGCCGGATGTCCAGCCGGTCGCCGTAGCGGGCCCGCAGGGCGCGTACGTCGTCCAGGGCGCGGTGGCAGTCCGGGCACTGCAGTTCGCACCAGACGTCGAGGATCACGGAATCGGTCATACGCACAGTCTCCCAGCCCCCGCCCGGCCCACCGACCGGGACCTGATCGCCAGGACACCCCCTGGGGAGGAGGCGCGACCCGGAGATGTCCCGGAGATCCGTCCGGGGGCGGCCGTGGACCTGGCCCCCGCGGCGACGTGCGGTGCAGGATGGACAGGGACAGATCGCCTTGCCGCCGACAGTCCGGAGGACCGCATGATTGCCGAGACCATTTGCTCCGCGGTGTCCGCGGCGGGCCTGGGCATCGCCGCGCTGACCGCCTACCGCAAGCGCTTCCTGGCCGCCGCGCGGATCACCGCGTACGCGCTCGTCCCCATCGGCCTCGTCCTGACCGGCGTCGTGGAGTGGGTGTCCGGGATGGTCTTCAATCCGACCGTCTGGGCCGGCTTCGGGCTGCTGGCGCTGTCCTGGGTGCTCTTCGCCGCCACGCGGGCCGTCGAGCGGCGCCGCCTCGATGCGTCCGGGGAGCCCGCGCAGAAGAAGGTCAAGAGGGGCCGGGCCCCGGAGGCCGTGGCCCCGGCCGCCTCCGCCCCGTCCCTCGGCGCCGCCGGAACGGGTGCCGGGCGCGAGCCCGCGCCGGGCCGCAAGCCGGCCGCCGCCGCTCCCGCG
Organism: Streptomyces sp. NPDC048424; assembly: GCF_040651555.1. Lineage (NCBI taxonomy): Bacteria > Bacillati > Actinomycetota > Actinomycetes > Kitasatosporales > Streptomycetaceae > Streptomyces > Streptomyces sp. NPDC048424. The sequence continues at coordinate 57,401 of NZ_JBEZKE010000023.1, forward strand.
GACGACTTCTCCGACATCGAGGCCATCCTGAAGAAGCACGGCATCTGACCCCGGGCCCGGGGGCCGGGGGCCGCCCCCGGAGCGGACCGGGCCGCCTCGTCCACGAGATCGAGCGAACTACCGCACGGTTGTTGGCGTGTTGAGGGGCGGACGGCCGTTCGCTGCGCCATCATCGCCCCGACATGCTCGAGACATCGCAGAGTGAGCCCTCGGTGCCCGTGCCGGTACCCGCCCCCGTCGCGGAGGAGCCGCGAGGCTGCCTCTTCGCGCTCTCCCAGCCGCCCCTGATGATCTTCCTAGCGGTGATCGGCATCCTGCTGCTGCTCGCCGCCGTGCACGACCTCTTCGTGCTCTGACAGCCCCGCGTCGGCCTCCTTGCGCCGGGCCCGGTACGCCGCGACGTGCAGCCGGTTCCCGCAGGTCCGGCTGTCGCAGTAGCGCCGGGAGCGGTTGCGCGACAGGTCCACGAAGGCGCGCCGGCAGTCCGGGGCCTCGCAGCGGCGCAGCCGTTCCTGTTCGCCGGAGACCACGATGAAGGCCAGGGCCATGCCGCCGTCGGCCGCCAGGTGGTCGTCCACCGACGCGCCCGGCGCGAAGTAGTGGACGTGCCAGTCGTAGCCGTCGTGGTCGGTCAGCTGCGGGGTGGTGCCCGCGGTGGCCACGAGCTCGTTGACGAGTGCGGCCGCCGCACGCGGGTTCGGTGCGGCGAAGACCTGGGCGAACTTGGCGCGCACCGTCCGTACGCCGGCCAGGTCGCGGGCGCCGAGCTCGCCGACGTCACTGATCGCGTACTCCTGGACGAAGGCGCGCAGCGCGCCGAGGTTCGAGAGTCCGTCGGGCTGGTCCGTCTCGGCCGCGGTGTTCACCAGCGCGACGACGACGTCGAGCGCGCGACGGGTGTCGTGGGGGATCTGCACGGGGGGTCTCCCTCGGGGGCCGGGCCTGCGGCGACGGGAGGCCCGCCGCTGCCGCCCGACAATAGCGGGTCCCCCGACAGCACACCGGCGCCGTCCTCGCGGGTGGATCCCGCGGGAACAGCGCCGGCACTGCCGTATGTGGTTGTCCGACCCGCACCGTCGCCCCGAGTCGGACGGTGTCGAGCGGCTGTAGGCCTGGCTCAGCTTTCGGCCAGGATGTGGGAGAGCTCCTTGTCGAGGTCGAAGTGCCGGTGCTCGGTCCCGGGTGGAACCGCGGCGTCCGTCCGCTTGAGGAACGACTCGAGTGCTCGGGCGGGTGCTTCGAGCAGTGCTTCTCCCTCCGGTGAGCTCAGGGCGATGCAGACGACGCCCTGACCGTGGCTGCGGGACGGCCAGACGCGGACGTCGCCGGTACCGGTGGGCCGGTGGAGGCCCTCAGCGAGGAGGTCGCGGGCGAATACCCATTCGACCGTCTCCTCGGCGCCGGTGTGGAAGGTGGCGTGCACGGCGTAGGGGTCGGCCGTGTCATACCGCAGGCCCGCGGGAACAGGCAGTGAGGACTCGCTCGACACAACGAGGCGCAGGTGCAGCTCGCAGCTGACCGTGGTGTTCATAAGCGCCAGGGCCTTTCGCTCAGTGTGCGCTCGGGGATTCGCACGTCGGCGAAATCGACATGCCACCTACGGTGCCGTTGTAAACCCCTCTGACCGTTTTGCGGACCTCTGGGTCCCTCGGACGGCGGATCCAAACGACCATTCACGTGTGCTTCCGGCTCCGGTAGATTCGACCCCATGAATACGGGGAGTGACCGCGGAACCAACGAGTCCGCCGCCGACGAATCCGCCGTGGGTGCCACGGGAGCCACCGAGGGCGCGGAAGCCGCGGAAGGCGCGGAGCAGACGCCGCACGTATCGAAGGCGCCCGCCTTCATCAAGGCCCGCAGGAGCCTGCACCTGAGCTGGCAGGTCGGCGTCTTCGTCGTCGGCCTCGCCGTGATCGCCGCCGGTGTGGCCATGCTCGTCCTGCCCGGCCCCGGCTGGGTCGCGATCTTCGCGGGCCTGGCGATCTGGGCCACCGAGTTCGCCTGGGCCCACCTCGTGCTGCGCTGGACCAAGCGCAAGGTCACCGAGGCGGCGCAGAAGGCGCTCGACCCGAAGGTCCGCCGCCGCAACATCATCCTGACCAGCGTGGGCCTCGTCATCGCGGGCGCGCTGATCGGCTTCTACCTGTGGAAGTACGGGCTCGTCCTGCCCTGGAACCTCAAGGACCAGTGATGGTCAAAGAGCACCGCTGACATGCGGTAATGTTTGCGGTGCGTCCGGGCGATTAGCTCAGTGGGAGAGCACTTCGTTCACACCGAAGGGGTCACTGGTTCGAACCCAGTATCGCCCACCCGGACCAGAGGCCCGGAGACTTTCACAGTCTCCGGGCCTCTGGCGTTACCGCAGCCGTCCGATCGCGTCCCGCAGCCGCCGGGCATCGCGCAGCCGCTTCTCGTACGTCGCTCCCACCGCCAGCAGCAGCAGGCCCGCCAGGGCCGGCGGCACCCAGCGCGGCAGCGCCCCCGCGACCTGCACCACGTACGGGGCCAGCTCGTGCACCGCGACCACCGCCAGCACCGCACCGCCCAGCAGCAGCGGGGCCTGCAGCCGTCGCCGGGCGCCGATCAGGGTCAGCGCCAGCGCGGCCAGCCCCAGCAGCAGCGGACGCACCCAGTCCCCGTCCTGCAGGGCCGCCAGCAGGCTCGGCAGCAGGGTCGCCGCCAGCCCCGGGCCGTACGCCGTCCAGGACGAGGCCTGAGGGTCCCTGCGGCGCCGCAGGAAGCCCACCACGAGGGCCGGCACCGTCACCGGCAGCGTGTAGGCCTCCGGCGTCGTGACCCCGGCGTCGGCCAGCCGGACCCAGGTGGCCGCCACGAACAGAGCCCCCGCCGCCCAGCCCACCGCGCGCCGCTCCGGGCGCACCGCGGCCCCCGCGCAGACCACCCCGGCCAGGGCCAGGACCAGCGCCAGCGTCCCCGTCCGCCCGGCCGACAGGGCCACCGCCAGGGCGCCCGCGACGGCCGCCGCGATCTCCACGGGCACCCGTACGCCGCCCAGCCGCGGCCCGAGCGCCGCCGCCAGCGCCGGGACCGCGAGCACCGGCAGCGCCCACCAGACCACCGCCAGGTCGCTCACCGCGGCCGCCGCCACGAGCAGCCCGGTGGCGTACCCGACGGCGCACACCGCGGCCCCGGCACGGACCCGGCGCGGAGCGGGCCCGTACGCCGCCCCCACGGCGCAGGCCGCGCCCAGCAGCCCCCACACCGCGAAGGTCGCCACCCGGCCGTCCAGCGCGCCCACGGACACGTTCGCGGCGCCGACCAGCGCGCACACCGCCGCCGCGATCCCGGCGCCGCGCGCGGGGGAGCGCAGGGCGAGCACCCCGGCCGCGCCCGTGACCGCCAGCTGGGCGGCGAACACCGCCGCCGCCGGGAAGCCGAGCAGCACCGGGGCCGTGAACAGCCCCGCCCAGGCCAGCACCACCGCCACCACCCCGGGCTCCGGCCGCGCCAGCACCCGGGACAGCCACCAGGCCGCGCCCGCCGCCGTCAGCAGGACCAGCACACCCGCGGCGCCCGGCGCGTACGCCGTGGCGGCCGGAGTGGTCACCGCCCAGACCTCCTCCAGCACCCGGAGCCGGGCCAGCAGCGCCGGAACCACCGCGGCGCCGGCCGACAGCGCCGCCAGGGCCGTCACCGCCACCCCGGCCCGTGCCAGGCCGCGCCGCACCGCCGCCGGGAGCGCGGAGACGCGTACCGCCGCCAGCAGCGGCAGCGCCACCAGCAGGTGCACCAACACCACCCACGCGCCGTCGCCCACCGAGTCCGTCAGACCCGGCCGGGCCGGACCGCCCAGCGCCACCACCGCCGCCAGACCGCCCACCAGCGCGCAGACCCAGGCGCGCGGCTCCCGCCAGGCCGCCGCGACGCACAGGGCCGCGCCCGCCAGCAGCAGCGCCGCCGGAGCCAGGGCCTGCACCGCCGACTCCGCCGACCACGACTCGGCCACCCCGATCAGCAGCGCCACCGCGGTCAGCACGGCCGCCGGGACCGCCGCCGCACGGACCCGCAGGGCGAGCGCCCCGTCCAGCGCCGCCGTCGCCAGCAGCGCCCAGCCGAGCTCCAGCGGGCCCGCCTGCGCGGCCAGCGCCGCCAGCGGCAGCGGGAACTGCGCCGCCAGTACCGCGGCCGGCAGCGGGAGCCGCAGCTTGCGCAGGGCCGCGCCGTAACCGGCCCACACCCCCGCCAGCACCGCGGCCGCCCCCGCCGCGTACCCGAAGCCGTCGGCGTCCGGCATGCCGACCGCGTACAGCGCGTACGCGTCCAGCACCGTCAGCAGCAGCCCCACCGCGGCGACCGACTCCGCCGTCGACCCCAGCCCCCGGCGCAGCAGCGCCGCGGGCGCGAACAGCGCCGCCGCCGTCACCGCGGCCAGCACCGCCGAGCGCCCGGCGATCCCCATCGACCCCCAGCTGACCAGCGTGAAGGCCAGCGCGGCCACGGCCAGCAGTACGGCGCCCAGGGTGAGCAGCACGTTCTGCGCGCTCGGGGCCGACGTCTCCTTCGGCGGTCCGGCGGGCACCGGCCCCCAGCCGGCGGGAGCGGGTCCGGGCTGCTGGAGGATGCGCAGCAGCCAGTCCCGGCGGGCCAGCAAATGGTGCCGCCGGGCATCGAGTTGTGCCAGCTCACGGTCGATGAGCGCCAGCTCTTCGGCCGGCGGCAGAGGGGTGTTCATACCGGGAGTGTGGCGCCGGTCACGCCGTCAGGACATGGGCGTGCGTACTCAGATCCGCACTGAGTACGCACAGGGAGGGAAGCGGTTTGAACCAGCCGCGAGCCTTCTGTATTGTTCAGTGCGTTCCCGGGCGATTAGCTCAGCGGGAGAGCACTTCGTTCACACCGAAGGGGTCACTGGTTCGATCCCAGTATCGCCCACCGGGACAGGCCGGTCCGTCGCAAGACGGACCGGCCTTCCGCATGTACGGGGCCGTGCGGCCTACGCCGCCGTCGACAGGTCCGGCCGCAGCGGCCAGTGCGGATCGACCGGCTCCGGCGTCCCCTGCCGCGCGAACCAGGCCTGCAGGCCCCGCGCCTGCGCCGCGTGCCAGACCGCCTGCAACGTGTGCAGCTCCGCCGGCGACAGCCGCTCCAGCCGGGCCGCGAACCGGCGCCCCACCGCCCGTACGAGCTCCAGCGAGGCCATCGCGTCCGCCGCCGCGTCGTGCGCGCCCTCCAGCTCGATCCCGTAGTGCGCGCACAGGTCCGTCAGCGTCCGCCGGCCCTTGCGGTACCGGTCCAGGTGCTTGTCCAGCACCCGCGGATCCAGCACCGTCAGCGGCCGGTTGTCCAGGTAGCGGGCCAGCGAGGAGGCCCGGTGCCGGCGCAACTCCCGGTCCAGCAGCGTCAGATCGAACGGCGCGTTCATCACCACCACCGGCCGGCCGGCCACCTGCTGCTCCCCGAGCGCACGCGCTATCTCCTCCACCACCGGCGCCGGCCAGCGTCCGTGACGCTGCAGGTGCTCGTCGGTGAGCCCGTGCACTTCCGTCGCCCCCGGGGGCACCGGAACGCCGGGATTGACCAGCCAGCGAGTGGTGCGGACCCGGCCCCCCGCACACTCCTGCACGATGAGCGCGGCGGACACGATCCGGTCCTGCTCGACGTCCACCCCGGTGGTCTCCGTGTCGAATGCGGCCAGCGGGCCCTCGTACCAGCGTGTCATGGCGAACTCCTCGTCCCCGGTCGGCAGATGGGGCGCACTCGGATCACGCCACACCTTCGCCCGCATCGGTGATACCCGGGCTGTTTGCCCCGTACGCCGTTTGCGGGGACCCGGGTGCGGCAACAACACCCATGGGGGGCCGCACACATGACCGGTCATCACCCCACCCACCACCGACGGCAGAGCCCGGAAGGCATGGGGAGCCGGCCATGGCGCTCGCGCAGCCCGAACCGGGCGGGGTGCTGGCGGGGCAGATCGATCCGCGCACCGGAACACCGGACGACGCGCGGAGCGGACCGCTGCGCGGCACACTCGCCACCACCGCCTGTATGGAAACCCTTCAGGTGGGATACCTGCACGCCGTCGCCGCAGCGGCCGGCTGCTCGCTCTCCCAGCCCTTTCCGGACAACGGCATCGACTGGCACGTCAGCCACGGCGCCCCCGAGCACGTCGTCGACGACGAGGTCACCATCAAGGTGCAGTTGAAGGCGACCTACCAGATACCGCCCCGGCCGGCCGGGCCCACCTTCGCCTTCACCCTCGACAACGAGCACCTGGTGAAACTGGCCCGCACGCCGGTCGCCGTCCACAAGATCCTCGTCGTGATGCTCGTCCCGCGGGAGCGCGACCAGTGGCTCGCCGCCGGGCACGACCGGCTCGACCTGCGGCACTGCTGCTACTGGACCAATCTCGCCGGACACCCGGTGACCGGCCGGCGCCGGACCACCGTACGGATCCCGACCACGCGGATCTTCGACGACCGGGCGCTCTGCGAGATCATGACCCGGGTCGGGTCGGGAGGGACACCTTGATGCACTGGCACTCACCGAACCTGGAACCGCTGCCGTCCCCGGACTACGGCGGGTTCGCGGACTCCGCGCACCCCTCCGCCCCCGATCCCGCGCAGGTCGATCCGGCCGTGCTCGGCGCGCTGCTGCACCGCCACGGGTGGCTGCGCCGGGGCGGGGCCGCCGGCCGCTACGGCCGCTGGACCCCGCCCGCCACGCACCCGACGGCCCGCTCCGCCACCAGCCTGCTCGTGCCCGAGAGCCGCACCTTCCCCGACTGCGCCGACCTGCTCGAAGAGGCGATCACCGCGCTCACCCGCAGCGGCCTGCCCTCCGCGCGGGAGGTGCTCTACGGGCTGAGCGTGCCCAGCGACGAGATCCGCTGGGACCGGGAGATACCGCAGGGGGCGTACGGGCTCCAGGGCGAGGCCGCGTGGACGGTGCAGGAACAGCTGCGCTCGGCCGCCCGGCAGCTGCTGCTCGCCGGAGCGCTGGCCGAACGGGCCCGCGCCGGGTACTACGGGGCCCGGCACCGGGCCCAGGCCGAACGGGCCCTGGACGGGGTCCTGGTGGGCCCGCACCCGGGCGGCCGGCGGCTGACCGCGTACGTCCCGGTCGACGGTGGCCGGGGCACGGTGACCCGGCTGCACCACGCCCTGCACGCGGCCCGCGAGGCCGTGGACTACCAGCGGGCCACCGGCGGCATGGAAGCCTTCGACGCCGCGGTGCGGGCCGGGGTCAGCCGGGAGCTCGCCGAGGCGCTGATCGCGCTGGTCCGGGGCACGGAGGGAGCCCGGATCGCCCTGGCCTGGGCGCCGGCGGCGGGGGTACCGGCGGGCTGCGCGGCCCGGCCGGAGCCGGTGGAGTTCTCACCGGGCGACCTGCCGGTGCTGCGGGACGCGGCGGCCCGGTACACCCGGGACGAGCCGGCCGTCCAGGTCCGCATCGCGGGGGCGGTGGTCCGGATGCGGCGCTCGGCGCCGGGGGGCGGGGGCACGGTCAGGCTGCGGGTCCTCGCGGGGGCGGAGGTCCCGTACGTGCGCGCCGCGCTGGACGAGGAGGCGTACCGGGTGGCGGGGCACGCGCACCTGGTGGGCCTGCCGATCCGCGTGGGCGGGCGGCTGCAGCGGCGGGGTGGCTTCCGTCGGCTGACGGACGCGACGGGGGTGGCGCCGGTGCCGCTGGACGAGGTCGAGCGGGACCGGCTGATGAAGGCGCTGGACGAGCCGTTCGATCCTGCGGATGTGCTCGCCGCCGACGAGTAGGGTGCGGCGCCGCTGCCGGGGCTCCGCCCCAGACCCTTCAGGGGAAGAGTCGGAACGACGCCATGGTCAGGTTCGGGGCGGGGGAGAAGTCGGGCCCTCGGGTGAAGCCCAGGTGTTCGTAGAGGGAGACCGCGGGGGTGTTGGCCGCGCCCGTGGTGACCTTGACGGGGCGGCCCGGGAAGAGGTCGGTCAGGGCGTGGCGGAGCAGGAGGGACGCGATGCCCCGGCGGAACCAGGCCGGGGACACGCAGACGCGGTCGAGGGAGACCTCCCCACCCGGCTCTTCCTCCCAGGCCAGGAATCCGGCGAGCTCCCCGCCCCCGTCCGGGACGGCGCCGATCCAGTTCAGCTCCTGCGCGCGCATCTCCGCGAGGCTCTCGCCCAGCGCCGGGATGCCGTCGAAGCCGATCAGCTCCGCCTCGATCGCGTACGCAGCCCGCCCGATCCGGTGCACGGCCGTCGCGACGGCGTCGTCGGTCAGGTCCAGTCGGCGTATGCGTGGGCTAGGCATGCCGACCAGGCTCGCACAATCCGGCCCCGCCGGCGTTTGAGGCGGGCCCCCGGACGGAGTCCGGGCGAGGGTTCGGGGCGGAGCCCGGGACGGGTGCGGGCGGGCCCGCGCGGTAACCGTTTAGCGGCGCAGCCACTCCGCTCGGTACGATTCACGCGCGCAGTGTTCGCTCGCGCACCCCCAGAGTTCAGGAGAGACCGGTGTCAGACGTCCGTGTGATCATCCAACGCGATTCCGAGCGGGACGAGCGCGTGGTGGCCACGGGCACTACGGCGGCCGAGCTCTTCGCCGGCGAGCGCACCATCGTCGCCGCGCGCATCGCGGGTGAGCTGAAGGACCTCGCGTACGAGGTGCAGGACGGCGAGACCGTCGAGCCGGTGGAGATCTCCTCCGAGGACGGCCTGAACATCCTGCGCCACTCGACCGCGCACGTCATGGCGCAGGCCGTGCAGGAGCTCTTCCCCGAGGCCAAGCTGGGCATCGGCCCGCCGGTCCGGGACGGTTTCTACTACGACTTCGACGTGGCCCGGCCCTTCACCCCGGAGGACCTGAAGGCCGTCGAGAAGAAGATGCAGGAGATCCAGAAGCGCGGCCAGCGATTCTCCCGCCGCGTGGTCACCGACGAGGCGGCCCGCGAGGAGCTCGCCGACGAGCCGTACAAGCTGGAGCTCATCGGCATCAAGGGCTCCGCGTCGACCGACGACGGCGCGAACGTCGAGGTGGGCGGCGGCGAGCTGACCATCTACGACAACCTCGACGCGAAGACCGGCGAGCTGTGCTGGAAGGACCTCTGCCGCGGTCCCCACCTGCCCACCACCCGCAACATCCCGGCCTTCAAGCTCATGCGCAACGCCGCCGCCTACTGGCGCGGCAGCGAGAAGAACCCGATGCTCCAGCGCATCTACGGCACCGCGTGGCCGTCGAAGGAGGAGCTGAAGGCCCACCTCGACTTCCTCGCCGAGGCCGAGAAGCGCGACCACCGCAAGCTCGGCAACGAGCTGGACCTCTTCTCCATCCCGGACGAGATCGGCTCCGGCCTCGCCGTCTTCCACCCCCGCGGCGGCATCATCCGCCGGACCATGGAGGACTACTCGCGCCGCCGGCACGAGGAGGAGGGCTACGAGTTCGTCTACTCCCCGCACGCCACCAAGGGCGCCCTCTTCGAGAAGAGCGGGCACCTGGACTGGTACGCGGAGGGCATGTACCCCCCCATGCAGCTCGACGGTGGTACCGACTACTACCTCAAGCCCATGAACTGCCCGATGCACAACCTGATCTTCGACGCGCGCGGCCGCTCGTACCGTGAGCTCCCGCTGCGCCTGTTCGAGTTCGGCACCGTGTACCGGTACGAGAAGTCCGGCGTGGTCCACGGCCTGACCCGGGCCCGCGGCTTCACCCAGGACGACGCGCACATCTACTGCACCCGCGAGCAGATGGCGGAGGAGCTCGACCGCACGCTCACCTTCGTGCTGAACCTGCTCCGCGACTACGGTCTGACCGACTTCTACCTGGAGCTGTCGACCAAGGACCCGGAGAAGTTCGTCGGCTCGGACGAGGTCTGGGAGGAGGCCACCGCGGTCCTCCAGCAGGTCGCCGAGAAGCAGGGCCTCCCGCTGACCCCCGACCCGGGCGGCGCGGCCTTCTACGGGCCGAAGATCTCCGTGCAGGCGCGCGACGCCATCGGCCGCACCTGGCAGATGTCGACCGTGCAGCTGGACTTCAACCTGCCGGAGCGCTTCAACCTGGAGTACACCGCGCCGGACGGCTCCCGCCAGCGCCCGGTCATGATCCACCGCGCGCTGTTCGGTTCGATCGAGCGGTTCTTCGCCGTGCTGCTGGAGCACTACGCGGGCGCCATGCCGCCGTGGCTGGCCCCGGTCCAGGCGGTCGGCATCCCGATCGGCGACGGGCACGTCGAGTACCTGCAGGAGTTCGCCGCGGCGGCGAAGAAGCAGGGTCTGCGGGTCGAGGTGGACGCCTCCTCCGACCGCATGCAGAAGAAGATCCGCAACCACCAGAAGCTCAAGGTCCCCTTCATGATCATCGTCGGTGACGAGGACATGGCCGCGGGCACCGTCTCCTTCCGCTACCGCGACGGTTCGCAGGAGAACGGCATCGCCAAGGACGAGGCCCTGGCCAAGCTGGCCAAGGTCGTCGCGGACCGCGTCCAGGTCTGATCCGCATACCGATCCGTACGAGGAAGGCCCCCGGGAAGTGATCACTTCCCGGGGGCCTTCCTCGTACCCGAAGGCAAGGTCATATGCTTGCCGCCATGACGATTGAGCCGGAGCAGCAGATCGGTGTGGGCACGCAGGACGCGTTCCAGCGTCTGTGGACGCCCCACCGGATGGCCTACATCCAGGGGGAGAACAAGCCGACCGGCCCGGAGGCCGGGGACGGCTGTCCCTTCTGCGGAATTCCGGAGATGTCCGACCAGGACGGCCTGGTCGTGGCCCGCGGCAGGCACGTCTACGCCGTGCTGAACCTCTACCCGTACAACGGCGGCCACCTGATGGTCGTCCCGTACCGGCACGTCGCCGACTACACCGAGCTCGACGCCCTGGAGACGGCCGAACTCGCGGACCTCACCAAGCGGGCGATGATCGCGCTGCGCAAGGCCTCGGGTGCGCACGGGTTCAACATCGGCATGAACCAGGGCGCCGCCGCCGGGGCCGGCATCGCCGCGCACCTGCACCAGCACATCGTGCCCCGCTGGGGCGGGGACACGAACTTCATGCCGGTCGTCGGCCACACCAAGGTGCTGCCGCAACTGCTCGCGGACACCCGCCAGATGCTCGCCGACGCCTGGCCCGTCGACTGATCAGCCGGCCGGTCGGTTCCCGCGGCTCTCGCGCCACGTCTCCAGTACGGCCTCGACGTCGAATTCGGTCAGGCCCAGGGGCGGTCCCGACGGGGGCCTGAGCAGGGCGGCGCGGATCTTCTCGTTGACCGCGGTGAGGACGTCCCGCACCTGGCGCTCGGTGCGGGCCGCGAGGGCGGCCTCCCGGGCGTCCTCCGCCTCCTTGCGCAGCGCGAGCGCCGGAGGCAGGACGGCGAACCCCTCGCGGTGCAGCTTGCCCTTGATCCACCACAGCTCGTCGTACGGCGCGTCGAGGGAGGCCAGCGGCTTGCCGTAGCCGGGCAGGTTCTCGAATTCGCCCCGCTCGGCGGCCTGCCGGATCTGCCGGTCCACGAAGGACTCGAAGCTGACGCCAGGCGGTTTGCGCTCGGTCACGGCCGCTCCTCCGGATCGTGGGGCGCCCCGCCCCCTGCCCCTGTCCGCGCCTCCAGCCTACCCACGCGCCGGTTCACGCGTCGTAGACGTCGGCCTTGCGCGGCGCCGGCTCCTGGATGAGGCCGCTCATGATCGAGGAGCGGTTGGTGAAGCGGTCGGTGTCGACGCCGTTCTCCTCCAGCACCTTGAAGGTCGCGGCGTGGATCGACCGCAGGACCGGAGCCACCGTGCGCAGGGCGTCGTCGGCCATGAAGCGGTGGCGCCACATCGAGCTCGCCCAGACGTGCCGCAGGCCGAAGGGCTCCGGCAGGACCAGCTTGCCGCCGAAGAAGTCCAGGATCGGCGGGTACCAGGTCAGCGGGGCCCGCACGGCCAGCCGTACCACTTCCTGGACGTCCACCAGCGGCAGCGGGCGCTCCACGGTCTCCCAGAAGCGGATGCTCTTGGGCACCTCCACCACCGGGGCCTTGGACTTCGTGGTGAACAGGCCGTGTACGGGGCCCAGGGCGTGCGCGGTGACGTCCACGCGCAGGGTCTTGTAGAGCACGGTGACCGTGACCAGCATGTTGATGACCAGCTGGCCGTCCCAGAGCGGGTACTGGATGCCCAGGTAGTGCCGGTTCCCGGCGTTGAACTGCTGCTCGTTGCAGATCCGGGTGATCTCGTGCGGCTTGATGAGGAAGGCGTCGACGTTCTCGCCGGTGGGGCGGGCGACCTCGCCCGCGCCCTCGCCGACCGGGGTGACGATCCAGTGCTGGATCGCGGCGGGCGGGAAGCCGCCGGTGTGCAGGGGGCCCCGCTCCAGCTTGCGGAGCTGGGCGTCGATCCCGCGTATGACGTCCCAGCTGCGGAAGGGGTGGATCTCCATCCCCTCGCTCTTGGGGGCGAGCTCCTCGGCCATCTGCCAGCTGCCCCACCGGGTGCCCATGCCGAGGATGCCCTTGGGGCCCGCGTAGAAGACCTGGTTGCTGCGGTCCTCGGCGGTGAGCTTGGCGAGCTGGTGGCGCAGGTCCTCGCGCGCCTTCTCGTCGGGGTTGCCCGGCACGGCCTCGGGGATCTTGGCGCCGATCCCGTCGCCGGAGAGCAGTCCGTCCCAGCGGGCCCGCAGGTCCCTGGCGGTGGCCTCGCAGGTCCGGCGGGCCAGCAGCCAGCCCAGGGCCGGGGCGATGATCATGGCGCGTGCGTAGAGTCCGAGGAAGCCGGTGAGCGGCAGCCGGAACATCAGGACGGCGGCCACGATGCCGATGCCGACCATGACCGCCGTGGCGATCCAGGAGGCGCGCTTGCCCTCCTTGCCGGACAGGCTCTTGCGCAGCTGGAACATGCCCAGCCAGAGCAGCAGGCCGGGCAGGAACAGCACACCGCACACCAGCGTGATCAGCCGGAGCCTGCGGTCGCGCTCCTTGCGGATGCGGGAGGCGGCCAGGCAGTGCTCCACCACCGTCTGCGGATCGGCGCCGAAGGACTGGATCAGCGGCTTGCGGCCCGAGCCGAGGGTGCGGGCCTCGACGGCCCGGCAGAAGGCCTCGCCGAGGCTGGGCTCGAAGAGGGAGATCTTCGGGGGCTTGACCGTGGCCGGGTGGAGCTCGCTGTTGGCCCCGAGTATGGCGTCCAGCTTGGTGTCCTTGCCGCCGTCGCGGTACGCGGCCGAGGCGAGGGCGTTGGTCGCAGCCGTCTGCCCACCGCCACCCTGGAGAGGAATCTGCGCTCCGGGCCTGAAGTCGAATCCGTCGTCCGCCACCGCTGCCCCCATCGCTGTGCGTTCGTGCTCTTTTGGCGCGCCGACGAGCCTATCGGCGGATCTCGCCCCATGGTCATGGGACAGGGAAATGCCGCCCACCGCAAGCTGGTTGGGTGGGCGGCCTTCCCGACGCTATGTCAACTAGCTTCCCTTCTCAGCCTGTTCGCGCACCTTTTCCGCGATCTGGGGTGGCATGGGCTCATGGCGGGCGTAGGCCCGGGCGAAGCGGCCCGTGCCGTGCGAGACCGAGCGCAGCTCCACGGCGTAGCGACCGATCTCGATCTCGGGGATCTCGGCGCGGACCCGGGTGCGCCCCGGGCCGGCCTGGTCGGTGCCGACGACGCGGCCGCGGCGGCCCGCGAGGTCGCTCATGACCGGGCCGACGTACTCGTCGGGGATGAGGACGGCGAGCTCGGCGACCGGTTCGAGCAGGTCGATGCGGGCCTCGGCGGCGGCCTCGCGCAGTGCGAGGGCGCCGGCCGTCTGGAAGGCGGCGTCGGAGGAGTCCACCGAGTGGGCCTTGCCGTCGAGGAGCGTGATGCGGACGTCGACCAGCGGATAGCCGGCCGCGACCCCGCGGGCGGCCTGGCCGCGCACTCCCTTCTCCACGGACGGGATGAACTGGCGGGGCACGGAGCCGCCGACCACCTTGTCGACGAACTCGATGCCGCTGCCCGCGGGGAGCGGCTCCACCTCGATCTCGCAGATGGCGAACTGGCCGTGACCGCCGGACTGTTTGACGTGCCGGCCGCGGCCGGCGGCCTTGACGCCGAAGGTCTCGCGCAGGCTCACCTTGTGCGGGACGGCGTCGACCTGGACGCCGTAGCGGGTGCGCAGCCGCTCCAGGGCCACGTCCTGGTGCGCCTCGCCGAGGCACCACAGGACGACCTGGTGGGTGTGCGGGTTCTGCTCCAGGCGCATGGTGGGGTCCTCGGCGACGAGCCGGGCCAGGCCCTGGGAGAGCTTGTCCTCGTCGGCCTTGCTGTGGGCCTCGATGGCGAGGGGGAGCAGCGGGTCGGGCATGCTCCAGGGCTCCATGAGGAGCGGGTCCTCCTTGGCGGAGAGGGTGTCGCCGGTCTCCGCGCGGGTGAGTTTGGCCACGCAGGCCAGGTCGCCTGCGATGCACCGGGTGAGGGCGCGCTGCTGTTTGCCGAAGGGGGCGGTGAGGGTGCCGATCCGCTCGTCGACGTCATGGTCTTCGTGGCCGCGGTCGGCGAGCCCGTGCCCGCTGACGTGGACGGTCTCCTCGGGGTTCAGGGTGCCGGAGAAGACGCGGACGAGGGAGACGCGGCCGACGTAGGGGTCGGAGGAGGTCTTGACGACCTCGGCGACGAGGGGGCCGGCGGGATCGCAGGTGACCTCGGGACGGGCGGAGCCGTCGGGCCGGGTGACGGTGACGGCGGCGCGTTCCAGCGGGGTGGGGAAGCCGCCGGTGACCAGTTCGAGGAGTTCCACCGTGCCGAGCCCCTGGCGGGCGCCGTCGGCGGCGGGCGCGGCCATCAGGACGGGGTGGAAGGTGCCGCGGGCGACGGCCCGCTCCAGGTCGTCCACGAGGGTCTTGACGTCGATGTCCTCGCCGCCGAGGTAGCGGTCCATGAGGCTCTCGTCCTCGCTCTCCGCGATGATCCCCTCGATGAGGCGGGAGCGGGCGTCGGCGATGAGCGCGAGCTCCGTGGGGTCCGGGTCGCGCTCCACGCGCTCGCCGGAGGAGTACTCGTAGACGCGCTGGGAGAGCAGGCCGAGGAGGCCGGTCACGGGGGAGTGGCCGTCGGGTCCGGCGGGGCCGTGCAGGGGGAGGTAAAGGGGGATGACCGCGTCGGGGTCCTCGGCGCCGAAGATCTCGCCGCAGACGGTGGTCATCTGCGCGTAGTCGGAGCGGGCGGCCTCCAGGTGGGTCACGACGATGGCGCGGGGCATGCCGACGGCCTCGCACTCGTCCCAGACCATGCGGGTGGCCCCGTCGATGCCGTCCGAGGCCGAGACGACGAAAAGGGCCGCGTCCGCGGCGCGCAGACCGGCCCTGAGTTCCCCGACGAAGTCGGCGTATCCGGGGGTGTCCAAAATGTTGATCTTGATCCCGCCCCATTCGACGGGGACGAGGGAGAGCTGGACGGAGCGTTGTCGGCGGTGCTCGATCTCGTCGTAGTCGGAGACGGTGGCGCCGTCCTCGACGCGGCCCGCCCGGTTGACCGCTCCGGCGGTCAGGGCGAGGGCTTCGACCAGCGTGGTCTTGCCCGATCCGCTGTGGCCGACCAGCACGACGTTCCGGATGGAGGAGGGGCGGTCGGCCGTCAGTGCCCTGCCGGCGGCTCCGGCTTGGTGTGATGTGGCTCCCATGGTGCTCGTACCTCCCGGTGGTGACGGTGAGGAGGGTGGGTTCCTTGATCGATTCCTTGCGCGGCTCCTCGGATGAGGAACACGGGGTTCTTCGAGCTTTGCACTGGTGTCACACCGCGTCCATACGTCGTACCGGGCACGTACCCGGGGCGCACCGGAGGCCGTCCGTGACGTGAAGTACGTCTTACGCGGCACGAACCGGTGGGTGCGCGGCGTCCGGGCGGCGGCGCGCTGGCTACGATGGGCCAGCCGGTGGCCGTGGTGGCCGTGCGGCCCAGCGACCCTCCGGGAAGGCCATGCTGAACAAGTACGCGCGTGCATTCTTCACGCGTGTTCTCACGCCATTCGCCGCTTTTCTGCTCCGGCGGGGGGTGAGCCCGGACGCGGTCACCCTGATCGGCACGGCCGGAGTGGTGGCGGGAGCGCTGTTCTTCTTCCCCCGGGGCGAGTTCTTCTGGGGCACGATCACCATCACCCTCTTCGTCTTCTCCGACCTGGTGGACGGGAACATGGCCCGCCAGGCCGGGATCTCCAGCCGCTGGGGAGCCTTCCTCGACTCCACCCTCGACCGGGTGGCGGACGCGGCGATCTTCGGCGGTCTCGCGCTCTGGTACGCGGGATCCGGGAACGACAACGTGCTCTGCGCGGTGGCGATCTTCTGCCTGGCCAGCGGCCAGGTGGTGTCCTACACCAAGGCGCGCGGCGAGTCGATCGGGCTGCCGGTGGCCGTCAACGGGCTCATCGAACGGGCCGAGCGCCTGGTGATCTCGCTGGTCGCGGCCGGTCTGTCGGGGCTGCAGATCTTCGGGGTGCCGTCCTGGATCGGGGTGCTGCTGCCGATCGCGCTGTGGATCGTGGCCGTGGGCTCGCTCGTCACGCTGATCCAGCGGGTGGTCACCGTACGCCGCGAATCGGCCGAGGCCGACGCCGAGGCCGCCGCTGCCGACGGCGGCGCGGCCTGATGGGCAGCGCACAGGACAAGCTGGTCAGCGGGCTGTACGGGCTCGGCTGGGCCGGGGTCAAGAAGCTGCCCGAACCGGCCGCGGTGGCCCTGGGGCGGCGGATCGCGGACTTCGCGTGGAAGCGGCGCGGCAAGAGCGTGCTCCGGCTGGAGTCGAACCTGGCCCGGGTGGTGCCCGATGCCGGTCCGGAGCGGCTGCGCGAGCTGTCCCAGGCGGGCATGCGCTCGTACATGCGGTACTGGATGGAGTCCTTCCGGCTGCCGACCATGAACCCGGAGCGTTTCAGCACGGACGTCGAGTTCAAGGACGAGCACCTCCTGCGCGACGCCCTCGCCTCCGGGCGCGGCGTCGTCGTCGCGCTGCCGCACCTCGCGAACTGGGACCTCGCCGGGGCCTGGGCCATCGGCCACATCGGGGTGCCGTTCACCACGGTCGCCGAGCGGCTCAAGCCCGAGAGCCTCTACGACCGCTTCGTGGCCTACCGGGAGAGCCTGGGCATGGAGGTCCTGCCGCACAGCGGCGGCGCCGCCTTCGGCACGCTCGCCCGCCGGCTGCGCTCCGGCGGCCTGGTCTGCCTGGTCGCGGACCGGGACCTGTCGGCCTCCGGGGTCGAGGTCGACTTCTTCGGCTCCACGGCCCGGATGCCGGCCGGGCCGGCGCTGCTGGCCCAGCAGACCGGTGCGGTCCTGCTCCCGGCCACCCTGCACTACGGCGACACGCCGAAGATGTACGGCCGGATCCACCCCGAGGTGGAGGTGCCGAAGAGCGGCACGCGGATCGAGAAGACCGCCGTCATGACGCAGGCGGTGGCGGACGCCTTCGCCTGGGGGATCGCCGAGCACCCGGAGGACTGGCACATGCTGCAGCGACTGTGGCTGGACGACCTGGAGGAGCGCGCGTAGTGAAGATCGGCATCGTGTGCCCGTACTCGTGGGACGTGCCGGGTGGCGTCCAGTTCCACATCCGGGATCTGGCCGAGCACCTGATCCGTCTCGGCCACGAGGTGTCGGTCCTGGCCCCGGCGGACGACGAGACCCCGCTGCCGCCCTACGTGGTCTCGGCCGGGCGGGCGGTGCCGGTGCCGTACAACGGCTCGGTGGCCCGCCTGAACTTCGGGTTCCTCTCCGCCGCGCGGGTCCGGCGCTGGCTGCACGACGGCACCTTCGACGTGATCCACATCCACGAGCCGGCCTCGCCCTCGCTGGGGCTGCTGTCCTGCTGGGCGGCGCAGGGCCCGATCGTGGCCACCTTCCACACCTCGAACCCGCGCTCGCGCGCCATGATCGCGGCGTACCCGATCCTCCAGCCGGCCCTGGAGAAGATCAGCGCGCGGATCGCGGTGAGCGAGTACGCGCGGCGCACGCTGGTCGAGCACCTCGGCGGCGACGCGGTCGTCATCCCCAACGGCGTCGACGTGGACTTCTTCGCCAAGGCCGACCCGAACCCCGACTGGTCCGGGCAGACCCTCGGCTTCATCGGCCGGATCGACGAGCCGCGCAAGGGCCTGCCGGTGCTGATGGCCGCCTTCCCGAAGATCGTGGAAGCGTGTCCGGACGTACGGCTGCTGGTCGCGGGCCGCGGCGACGAGGAGGAGGCGGTGGCCTCCCTGCCCGCGGAGCTCCGCCCGCGGGTCGAATTCCTCGGCATGGTCTCGGACGAGGACAAGGCACGGCTGCTGCGCAGCGTCGACGTGTACGTCGCCCCGAACACGGGCGGCGAGAGCTTCGGCATCATCCTGGTCGAGGCCCTGTCGGCGGGCGCCGCGGTCCTCGCCTCGGACCTGGACGCCTTCGCACAGGTCCTGGACCAGGGCGGGGCCGGTGACCTCTTCGCCAACGAGAACGCCGACGCCCTGGCGACGGCGGCGATCGCCCTCCTGCGCGACCCGGCCCGCCGCGCGAAGCTCAGCGCCAGCGGCTCGGCGCACGTCCGCCGCTTCGACTGGTCCACGGTCGGCGCGGACATCCTGGCGGTCTACGAAACGGTCACGGACGGCGCGGCCGCGGTGGCCGAGGACGACCGCAGCACCAGCCTCCGCACCCGCCTGGGCTTCTCGAAGGACCCCTCCTCCTCCTGAGGGCTCACCCCCGGCGCTGAGGTCCCGCCGCCCGCCAGGGGCGATGGGGGCCGGGGCCCCGGGGAGCGGTAAGGTCGCGCAGCGTGATCGAAACCCTTGTCTGGATCGCCCTGGCTCTCGGAGTCATCGGGGTCTATCTCAGCTGGACCGCCGGCCGGCTGGACCGGCTGCACTCGCGGATGGACGC
The DNA here is from genome assembly GCF_040651555.1 of Streptomyces sp. NPDC048424. Lineage (NCBI taxonomy): Bacteria > Bacillati > Actinomycetota > Actinomycetes > Kitasatosporales > Streptomycetaceae > Streptomyces > Streptomyces sp. NPDC048424. The sequence goes on from NZ_JBEZKE010000023.1 coordinate 76,184, forward strand.
CGCGCGGGCCGCGCTCGACGCGCAGCTCGTCCGGCGGGCCTCCGTGGTGCTGGAGGTGGCCACCTCCGGGGTGCTGGACCCCGCCTCCTCGCTGGTGCTGTACGAGGCCGCGCACGCCGCCCGGCAGGCCGAGGAGGAGCACCGGGAGGTCGCCGAGAGCGAGCTCAGCCAGGCGCTGCGGGCGGTCTTCGCCGACGCCGACCAGGTCGAGGTGCTCAAGGCGGCGCCCGGCGGGGCGCAGGCCACCGAGGAGCTGGCGGCGGCCGTCCGCCGGGTGCCCATGGCCCGCCGCTTCCACAACGACGCCGTTCGGGCCGCCCGCGCGCTGCGCCGCCATCGCAAGGTCCGCTGGTTCAGACTGGCCGGGCACGCCCCGTTCCCGCTGGCCTTCGAAATGGACGACGAGCCGCCAGTGGATCTTGCCGATCGGCCCACCTAGGGCCGTGAGGGACAAATGAAGGAGCCACAGGCTCCACATTGGCCCTTGTAGTGGACTGGCCCGTGGGGTTTCCTCGGCCAGGTAGTCCCGTCTTCCTTTCGAGTTCCCTTCGAGTGAGGTCAATCCGTGAGCACGCTTCCCACCTCCCCCCAGTCCGCCGAGTCGGCGATCGGCACCTCGCGCGTCAAGCGCGGCATGGCCGAGCAGCTGAAGGGCGGCGTGATCATGGACGTGGTCAACGCCGAGCAGGCGAAGATCGCCGAGGACGCGGGCGCCGTCGCCGTCATGGCCCTCGAGCGGGTCCCGGCCGACATCCGCAAGGACGGCGGGGTCGCCCGCATGTCCGACCCCAACATGATCGAAGAGATCATCGAGGCCGTCTCCATCCCGGTCATGGCCAAGTCCCGCATCGGCCACTTCGTCGAGGCCCAGGTCCTGCAGTCCCTCGGCGTCGACTACATCGACGAGTCCGAGGTCCTGACCCCGGCCGACGAGGTCAACCACTCCGACAAGTGGGCGTTCACCACCCCCTTCGTCTGCGGTGCCACCAACCTGGGCGAGGCCCTGCGCCGCATCGCCGAGGGCGCGGCCATGATCCGCTCGAAGGGCGAGGCCGGCACCGGCAACGTCGTCGAGGCCGTCCGTCACCTGCGCCAGATCAAGAACGAGATCGCCCGCCTGCGCGGCTACGACAACAACGAGCTGTTCGCCGCCGCCAAGGACCTGCGCGCCCCGTACGAGCTGGTCAAGGAGGTCGCCGAGCTCGGCAAGCTCCCCGTCGTGCTGTTCTCCGCCGGTGGCGTCGCCACCCCCGCCGACGCCGCGCTGATGCGCCAGCTCGGTGCCGAGGGCGTCTTCGTCGGCTCCGGCATCTTCAAGTCGGGCGACCCGGCCAAGCGTGCCGCCGCCATCGTGAAGGCCACCACCTTCTACGACGACCCGAAGATCATCGCGGACGCCTCCCGCAACCTGGGCGAGGCCATGGTCGGCATCAACTGCGACACCCTCCCCGAGTCCGAGCGCTACGCCAACCGCGGCTGGTAGTCATATGAGCACCCCCGTGATCGGTGTCCTGGCTCTCCAGGGCGACGTACGGGAGCACCTGATCGCCCTGGCCGCGGCGGACGCCGTGGCCAGGCCGGTCCGGCGTCCCGAGGAGCTCGCCGAGATCGACGCCCTGGTGATCCCCGGCGGCGAGTCCACGACCATGTCTAAGCTGGCCGTGCTGTTCGGCATGCTGGAGCCGCTGCGCGAGCGCGTGGCCGCCGGCATGCCCGTGTACGGCACCTGCGCCGGCATGATCATGCTGGCCGACAAGCTCCTGGACGGCCGTGAGGACCAGGAGACCCTGGGCGGCATCGACATGATCGTCCGCCGCAACGCCTTCGGCCGCCAGAACGAGTCCTTCGAGGCGAAGATCGACTTCGCTGGCATCGAGGGCGGCCCGGTGGAGGGCGTCTTCATCCGCGCCCCCTGGGTCGAGTCCGTCGGCGGCGCCGCCGAGGTGCTCGCCACGTACGACGGCCACACGGTCGCCGTCCGCCAGGGCAACGTCCTCGCGACCTCGTTCCACCCCGAGCTGACCGGAGACGACCGAGTTCACGCGTACTTCGTCGACATGGTGCGCGCGGGGCTGTAACGGCGTCCCGGTAGGATCTGAGGCGAACATTGTTGGTGACGCGAAGGAGACAGGCAGATGTCCGGCCACTCTAAATGGGCTACGACGAAGCACAAGAAGGCCGTGGTTGACGCCAAGCGCGGCAAGCTCTTCGCGAAGCTGATCAAGAACATCGAGGTCGCGGCCCGTATGGGCGGTGCCGACATCGACGGCAACCCGACCCTCTTCGACGCCATCCAGAAGGCCAAGAAGAGCTCGGTACCGAACAAGAACATCGACTCCGCGGTCAAGCGCGGCGGCGGCCTCGAGGCCGGCGGCGCCGACTACGAGACGATCATGTACGAGGGCTACGGCCCGAACGGCGTCGCGGTGCTCATCGAGTGCCTCACTGACAACCGCAACCGCGCCGCCTCCGACGTCCGCGTCGCCATGACCCGCAACGGCGGCTCGATGGCCGACCCGGGCTCGGTCTCGTACCTGTTCAACCGCAAGGGTGTCGTCCTCCTGCCCAAGGGCGAGCTCTCCGAGGACGACGTCCTGGAGACGGTGCTCGAGGCCGGTGCCGAAGAGGTCAACGACCTCGGCGAGAGCTTCGAGATCATCAGCGAGGCCACCGACATGGTCGCGGTCCGCACCGCGCTCCAGGAGGCGGGCATCGACTACGACTCGGCCGACTCCAATTTCCTGCCGACCATGCAGGTCGAGCTGGACGAAGAGGGCGCGCGCAAGATCTTCAAGCTGATCGACGCGCTGGAGGACAGCGACGACGTGCAGAACGTCTTCGCCAACTTCGACGTCTCGGACGAGGTCATGGAGAAGGTCGACGCCTGACCCCTCTTTGCGGCTGAACCGCCGCCGCTCTCGCGGAGGTGGTTGCTCGCCGTCGGGGTTGCTCAATCGATGGTTGCTGTTTTCGGCGGGCCGACAGGACACACCTGTCGGCCCGCCGCTTTGTCAGTGGCACCCGATAGCCTGCACCGACACGGACGGGTGATCGAAAGAGGGGGTGCGGGGTGCGCGTACTGGGCGTGGACCCGGGGCTGACGCGATGTGGTGTCGGCGTCGTCGAAGGTGTCGCCGGCCGCCCCCTGACCATGCTCGGGGTGGGGGTCGTACGCACCCCCGCGGACGCGGAGTTGGGCAACCGGCTCGTCGCCATCGAGCAGGGCATCGAGGAATGGCTCGACACCCACCGGCCCGAAGTCGTCGCCGTGGAGCGGGTGTTCAGCCAGCACAACGTCAGCACCGTGATGGGGACCGCCCAGGCGAGCGCCGTCGCGATGCTGTGCGCCGCGCGCCGCGGGATACCGGTCGCCCTGCACACGCCGAGCGAGGTCAAGGCCGCCGTCACCGGCAGCGGCCGGGCCGACAAGGCCCAGGTCGGCGCGATGGTCACCCGGCTGCTGCGGCTGGCCGAACCACCCAAACCGGCGGACGCCGCCGACGCCCTCGCCCTCGCCATCTGCCACATCTGGCGGGCCCCCGCCCAGAACCGCCTCCAGCAGGCGGTCGCCCTGCACGCCTCTGGCTCGAAAGGCCGTACCCGATGATCGCCTTCGTCAGCGGCGCGGTCGCCGCGCTCGCCCCCACCCTTGCCGTGATCGAGGTCGGGGGAGTGGGCATGGCCGTGCAGTGCACGCCGAACACCATCGCCGGCCTGCGGATCGGGGAGCAGGCCCGGCTGGCCACCTCCCTGGTCGTACGGGAGGACTCGCTCACCCTGTACGGATTCGCCGACGACGACGAGCGGCAGGTCTTCGAGCTCCTGCAGGGCGCGAGCGGGGTCGGGCCGAGGCTGGCGCAGGCGATGCTCGGGGTGCACAGTCCGGACGCGCTGCGGCTGGCCGTCTCCACGGGGGACGAGAAGGCGCTGGTGGCGGTGCCCGGCATCGGCAAGAAGGGTGCGCAGAAGCTGCTGCTGGAGCTGAAGGGCAAGCTGGGCGCTCCGCTGGGCGCGAGCGGGCTGGTGGGGGCGCAGCGGGCCGTGGCCACGGGGCCCGCCCCGTGGACGGAACAGCTGTCCGCCGCGCTGATCGGGCTGGGCTACGCGTCGCGCGAAGCGGAGGAGGCCGTATCGGCGGTGACGCCGCAGGCCGAGGCCGCCATTGCCGCCGGCGGTTCGGCCCCGGTCCCGCAGCTCCTGCGAGCCGCCCTGCAGTCCCTGAACCGAGCCCGCTAGCCGCGCGCCGCCGGGGCCCAAAGACCGGGGCTCCGCCCCGGACCCTCCCCCAGACTCCGTCCGGGGGACCCCCCTCCTCAAACGCCGGAGGGGCTGGGTTTGGCCAGGCGACTGGATTTGGGCCAGGGGGGCGGATTGCCCGCACGGCAATTCAGCCCCGCCGGCGTTTGAGGCGCGGGGCCGGGCAGCGCCCGGGAAACGCACCCGCAGGGCTCGACCACCCGTACGAACCGAGAAGGCAGACTGACACCGTGAACTGGGACGACGAGACCAACGCAGACGAGAGCGAGCGAATCGTCGCGGCCTCGGCCGACGGGGAGGACACCGCCGTGGAGGCGGCGCTGCGGCCCAAGGACCTCGGGGAGTTCGTCGGCCAGGAGAAGGTCCGCCAGCAGCTGGACCTCGTCCTGAAGGCGGCCAGGCAGCGCGGGGCCACCGCCGATCACGTCCTGCTCTCCGGCGCGCCCGGCCTCGGCAAGACCACGCTGTCGATGATCATCGCGGCCGAGATGGGCGCACCCATCCGCATCACCTCCGGCCCCGCCATCCAGCACGCCGGCGACCTCGCCGCCATCCTGTCCTCCCTCCAGGAGGGCGAGGTCCTCTTCCTCGACGAGATCCACCGCATGTCCCGGCCCGCCGAGGAGATGCTCTACATGGCCATGGAGGACTTCCGCGTCGACGTGATCGTCGGCAAGGGTCCCGGGGCCACCGCGATCCCGCTGGAGCTGCCGCCCTTCACCCTGGTCGGGGCCACCACCCGGGCCGGACTGCTGCCGCCGCCGCTGCGGGACCGCTTCGGGTTCACCGGGCACATGGAGTTCTACGCCCCCGAGGAGCTGGAGCGCGTCATCCACCGCTCCGCCCGCCTCCTCGACGTGGAGATCGACACCGACGGCGCCGCCGAGATCGCCGGGCGCTCCCGCGGCACCCCGCGCATCGCGAACCGCCTGCTGCGCCGCGTCCGCGACTACGCCCAGGTCCGGGCGGACGGTGTGATCAACCGCGAGGTGGCCGGTACCGCCCTCCAGGTGTACGAGGTGGACGCGCGCGGCCTCGACCGGCTGGACCGGGCCGTCCTGGAGGCGCTGCTGAAACTGTTCGGCGGTGGCCCCGTCGGGCTGTCCACCCTCGCCGTGGCCGTGGGCGAGGAGCGGGAGACCGTGGAAGAGGTCGCGGAGCCCTTCCTGGTCCGTGAGGGCCTGCTCGCGCGCACCCCCCGGGGGCGGGTCGCGACGCCCGCCGCATGGGCTCACCTGGGGCTCGTCCCGCCGCAGCACGGTGGGAGTGGATCAAGCGGACAACAGGGCTTGTTCGGGGCCTGACGGCGCGGAGGTTCGCCCCCTCAGGAACTGCGGTGCCATGCTGGGCGTTGTTCCATCGGTGCGGACTCGCCTAGACTCCGCCGATGCCGACCCTTCGGGTCGGTGTGCCCACCCCCCGTAGAAAAGGCCGCCGTCCGCGTGCGGTCGTGCGAAGGATCTCCGTCCCGTGAATCTCGTGACACTCCTCCCGTTCATCGTGCTCATCGGGGCGATGTTCCTGATGACCCGCTCCGCGAAGAAGAAGCAGCAGGCAGCCGCGCAGATGCGCGACCACATGACGCCCGGCACCGGGGTCCGCACCATCGGCGGCATGTACGCCACGGTGAAGGAGATCGGTGACGACACGGTCACCCTCGAGGTGGCCCCCGGCGTCCACGCGATCTTCGCGAAGAACGCCATCGGCGCCGTTCTCGAGGACGCGGAGTACAACCGCATCGTCCACGGCATCAGCGATGACGTGACGACCGACACGCCGGCCGTCCCGGACGACGCCTCCTCCCTCACCGAGGAGCCGAAGACGGACCTCACCAAGGACAAGGGCGAGGACGAGGCTCCCAAGCTCGACCTGGGCAAGAAGGACGGGCCCGAGGGCGACGAAGAGCCCAAGGACGGCAAGACCGACGGCGAGGCCGGCGCGAAGTAGCGCGCGGCCGGGGACCGTGGAGGCGCCGGACCGGCGGCCGTCGCGGTCCCCGTCAGTGACACTTCTGCGGGGGGCAGGGGTCCCCACCACACATTTCGTGGCCGTCCGCGCGCTGACCCGGCGCGGGGCGGTTGGACAGGGAGAAACGACAAGGTGGCAGCACCGAAGAAGGGCCGGCGGCCCACGGGGGCTCAGGGGAGGCCGGGGCGTGCCCTGGCGATCATCCTGATCGCGATGGTGGCGCTCACCGCGGGGATGTTCATCTCCAAGCAGACGACTCCCCGGCTGGGCATCGACCTCGCCGGCGGCACGAGCATCACGCTCAAGGCCAAGAGCGAGCCCGGCAAAGAGAACGCCATCAACGAGACCAACATGAACACGGCGGTCGGCATCATCGACCGCCGCGTCAACGGTCTCGGCGTGTCCGAGGCGGAGGTCCAGACCCAGGGCCGCGACCACATCATCGTGAACATCCCCAAGGGGACGAACGAGCAGCAGGCGCGCGAGCAGGTCGGCACGACCGCCCAGCTCTACTTCCGCCCGGTCATCGCGTTCGCGGACGGCACCCCCGCCGCGCCCGAGGGCACCCAGAGCCCGAGCCCCTCCGCGAGCGGCTCCGGTGCCCCCAAGGCCGAGGACGGCAAGAAGGCCAGCCCCTCCGCCACCCCGTCGTCCAGCGCCACTTCCCAGGGCCGTGCGCTCAGCGAGGCCCTCAAGGCCCCGGCAGCCACCGCCACTCCCTCGCCCTCGGCGAGCGAGTCGAAGAAGGCAGACGACACCAAGGCTCCGTCGCCGTCCGCGTCCGCTCCCGCGACGGGTGACGACGCGGCCGCCGCCGACCTGCAGGCCAAGTTCGCCGCGCTCGACTGCACGGACGAGAAGCAGCGCGCCGCCATCAAGGGCGCCAAGCCCACGGACCCGACGCTCGCCTGCGGTCAGCGCGGCGGGGCCTGGGGCAAGTGGGTCCTGGGCCCGGCCGCCGTCGAGGGCAAGGACGTGAAGAGCGCCAAGGGCGTCATCGACCCGCAGTCGGGTCAGTGGATCGTCACGATGGACTTCAACGACCGCGGTTCCGACGCCTTCGCGAAGGTCACCGGCGAGCTGGCGGCCAAGCAGATGCCGCAGAACCAGTTCGCCATCGTGCTCGACGGCGACGTGGTCTCCGACCCCTCCGTCAGCCAGGCGATCATGGGCGGCAACGCCCAGATCTCGGGTGGCTTCACCCAGCAGTCCGCGCAGGACCTGGGCAACATGCTCTCGTACGGCGCCCTGCCGCTCTCCTTCAGCGAGGACAGCGTCACCACCGTCACCGCCGCGCTCGGCGGCGAGCAGCTGCGGGCCGGCCTGATCGCCGGTGCCATCGGTCTGCTGCTCGTGGTGATCTACCTGCTGGTGTACTACCGGGGCCTGGCGTTCGTCGCCATCCTGAGCCTCCTGGTCTCCGCGATCCTGACCTACACGATCATGGCGCTGCTCGGAAAGGGCATCGGCTTCGCGCTGAACCTGCCCGCCGTCTGTGGTGCGATCGTGGCGATCGGCATCACGGCGGACTCGTTCATCGTGTACTTCGAGCGCATCCGCGACGAGATCCGCGAGGGCCGCACCCTGCGTCCGGCCGTCGAGCGGGCCTGGCCGCGCGCCCGGCGCACGATCCTGGTCTCCGACTTCGTGTCGTTCCTCGCCGCCGCGGTGCTGTTCATCGTGACCGTCGGCAAGGTGCAGGGCTTCGCCTTCACCCTGGGTCTGACGACCCTGCTCGACGTGGTCGTGGTGTTCCTCTTCACCAAGCCCGTCATGACGCTGCTGGCGCGCACGAAGTTCTTCGCCAGCGGTCACCCGTGGTCCGGGCTGGACCCGAAGCGGCTGGGTGCCAAGCCCCCGCTGCGCCGGTCCCGCCGTACCGGTTCCGCCCCCGCCCCCGTCGAAGCAAAGGAGGCGTGAGAGATGTCGAAGCTGGGAGATCTCGGCGCCAAGCTGTACCGCGGTGAGGTCGGCTACGACTTCGTCGGCAAGCGTTTTCTCTGGTACGGCGTTTCCATCCTGATCACCATCACGGCGATCGTGGCCCTGGCGGTTCAGGGTCTCAACATGGGCATCGAGTTCAAGGGCGGTGCCGTCTTCACCACCCCGAAGACGACCGTCTCCGTGGCCAAGGCGACGGAAGCCGCGGAGAAGGCCTCGGGCCACGACGCGATCGTCCAGGAGCTCGGCACCGGCGGCCTGCGGATCCAGATCTCCGGTCTGGACACCGACGCCGCGACGGACGTCAAGAAGGTCCTCGCCACCGACCTCAAGGTCACCGAGGCCGACATCAACGCCGACCTGGTCGGTCCCAGCTGGGGCGAGCAGATCGCGAACAAGGCCTGGACCGGCCTGGGCGTCTTCATGGTCCTCGTGGTGATCTACCTGGCCATCGCCTTCGAGTGGCGGATGGCGGTCGCCGCGCTGATCGCCCTGATCCACGACCTCACCATCACCGTCGGCGTGTACGCGCTCGTCGGCTTCGAGGTCACGCCGGGCACGGTCATCGGTCTGCTGACGATCCTCGGTTACTCCCTCTACGACACCGTCGTCGTCTTCGACGGTCTCAAGGAGGGTTCGAAGGACATCACCAAGCAGACCCGCTGGACGTACAGCGAGGTCGCCAACCGCAGCATCAACGGCACCCTGGTCCGCTCGATCAACACCACGGTCGTCGCGCTCCTCCCGGTCGCCGCGCTGCTGTTCATCGGCGGCGGCTTCCTGGGCGCCGGCATGCTGAACGACATCTCGCTGTCGCTGTTCGTCGGCCTCGCGGCCGGTGCGTACTCCTCGATCTTCATCGCGACCCCGCTGGTCGTGGACCTCAAGGAGCGCGAGCCGGCGATGAAGGCCCTGAAGAAGCGGGTGCTCGCGAAGCGGGCGGCCGCGGCGGCCAAGGGCGAGTCCCCGGACGACGACTACGCGTCCGAGGACGAGCCGCAGATCGTGGCGCAGGGCCGGCCGGGGCGGCGGCGTTGAGCGCGCCGCTGTCCGAGGACGTACGGGCCCTGCTGCTCGCACGGATCAAGGACGTCCCGGACTACCCCGAGCCGGGCGTGATGTTCAAGGACATCACCCCGCTGCTGGCCGACCCGAAGGCCTTCGCGGCCCTGACGGACGCGCTGGTGGAGCTGGCCGGACGGTACGGGGCGACGAAGATCGTCGGACTGGAGGCGCGGGGGTTCATCCTGGCGGCCCCGGTGGCCGTGCAGGCCGGTATCGGCTTCGTGCCGGTGCGCAAGGCCGGAAAGCTGCCGGGTGCGACGCTCGCGCAGTCGTACTCGCTGGAGTACGGCACCGCGGAGATCGAGGTCCACGCGGAGGACCTGGCGGCGGGTGACCGGGTCATGGTCATCGACGACGTGCTGGCCACCGGTGGTACCGCCGAGGCCTCGCTCTCGCTGATCCGGCGGGCCGGGGCCGAGGTCGCTGGCGTGGCGGTCCTGATGGAACTGTCGTTCCTCCCGGGCCGGGCCAAGCTGGCCCCGGCGCTGGACGGGGCTCCGTTGGACGCGCTGATCGTGGTCTGACCCTGCTGTGCCGAAGCGGCGGGCATCCGGTTACTCCGGGTGCCCGCCGCTTCCGTGTGCGGCCCCGCTGCCGGGGCCGGCCCCCCGTGCCCCGGAAGCGCGGCCGCCCGAGCGTTCGAGGCGCGGGCTCGGGGAACGGGGTGGCGCAACGCTCGCTACCATGGGTTGTCCGGACCGGACACGGGCACCGGATCCTCCCCCACACTTAGTCCGGGGGGACCCCCAGAGGAGCGCTCTTGCCAGACGAGGTCCAGCCAATCTCCGCCGCGCAGCCCGACCCGAAGGCCGAGCCGGCCACGGCGGTTCCCGCTACGCCCCCGCCGGCCCCGCCGGTCAAGCCCGCGTCCGCGAAGTCGGCCGGCTCCTCGAACCGGGTGCGCGCCCGTCTCGCCCGGCTCGGCGTGCAGCGCTCGAACCCGTACAACCCGGTGCTGGAGCCCCTGCTCCGCATAGTCCGCAGCAACGACCCGAAGATCGAGACGTCGACGCTGCGCCAGCTCGAACAGGCCTACCAGGTCGCCGAGCGCTGGCACCGCGGCCAGAAGCGCAAGAGCGGCGACCCGTACATCACCCACCCGCTCGCGGTGACGACCATCCTCGCCGAGCTCGGCATGGACCCGGCCACCTTGATGGCCGGACTGCTGCACGACACCGTCGAGGACACCGAGTACGGCCTGGAGGACCTGCGCCGCGACTTCGGCGACGCCGTGGCCCTCCTCGTCGACGGCGTCACCAAGCTGGACCGGGTGAAGTTCGGCGAGGCCGCCCAGGCCGAGACGGTCCGCAAGATGGTCGTGGCGATGGCCAAGGACCCGCGCGTCCTCGTCATCAAGCTCGCCGACCGGCTGCACAACATGCGCACCATGCGCTACCTCAAGCGGGAGAAGCAGGAGAAGAAGGCCCGCGAGACGATCGAGATCTACGCCCCGCTGGCGCACCGGCTGGGCATGAACACGATCAAGTGGGAGCTGGAGGACCTCTCCTTCGCGATCCTCTACCCGAAGATGTACGACGAGATCGTCCGCCTGGTCGCCGAGCGGGCGCCCAAGCGCGACGAGTACCTCGCCGTCGTCACCGACGAGGTGATGGTCGACCTCAGGGCCGCCCGGATCAAGGCCACCGTCACGGGCCGGCCGAAGCACTACTACAGCGTCTACCAGAAGATGATCGTCCGCGGCCGCGACTTCGCGGAGATCTACGACCTGGTGGGCATCCGCGTCCTCGTCGACACCGTCCGGGACTGCTACGCGGCCCTCGGCACCGTGCACGCGCGCTGGAACCCGGTCCCCGGCCGGTTCAAGGACTACATCGCGATGCCCAAGTTCAACATGTACCAGTCGTTGCACACGACGGTCATCGGGCCCAGCGGCAAGCCCGTGGAACTGCAGATCCGCACCTTCGACATGCACCGCCGCGCCGAGTACGGCATCGCCGCGCACTGGAAGTACAAGCAGCAGACCGTCGCCGGCACCTCCAAGGTCCGTACCGACGTCCCGCAGGCCGCCAAGGGCAGCGCCGGCCAGGACACGGTCAACGACATGGCCTGGCTGCGTCAGCTGCTGGACTGGCAGAAGGAGACCGAGGACCCGGGCGAGTTCCTCGACTCGCTGCGCTTCGACCTCTCCCGCAACGAGGTCTTCGTCTTCACCCCCAAGGGCGACGTCATCGCGCTGCCCGCCGGTGCCACCCCCGTGGACTTCGCGTACGCCGTCCACACCGAGGTCGGCCACCGGACCATAGGCGCCAGGGTCAACGGCAGGCTCGTGCCGCTGGAGTCCACGCTCGACAACGGCGACCTGGTCGAGGTCTTCACCTCGAAGGCCGAGGGCGCGGGCCCGTCCCGCGACTGGCTGGGCTTCGTCAAGTCCCCGCGGGCCCGCAACAAGATCCGCGGCTGGTTCTCCAAGGAGCGCCGCGACGAGGCCATCGAGCACGGCAAGGACGCCCTCGCGCGGGCCATGCGCAAGCAGAACCTGCCCATCCAGCGCATCCTCACCGGTGACTCGCTCGTCACCCTCGCGCACGAGATGCGCTACCCCGACATCTCCTCCCTGTACGCGGCGATCGGCGAGGGCCACGTGGCCGCGCAGGGCGTCGTACAGAAGCTGGTGGCGGCCCTCGGCGGCGAGGAGGCGGCCAACGAGGACATCGAGGAGTCGATCCCGCCGGCGCGCGCCCGCAGCAAGCGGCGCAGCAACGCCGACCCGGGCGTCGTCGTCAAGGGCGTCGACGACGTGTGGGTCAAGCTGGCCCGCTGCTGCACCCCGGTGCCGGGCGACCCGATCATCGGCTTCGTCACCCGTGGCAGTGGCGTATCGGTTCACCGCGCGGACTGCGTCAACGTCGACTCGCTCTCCCAGCAGCCCGAACGGATGCTGGAGGTCGAGTGGGCGCCCACCCAGTCCTCGGTCTTCCTCGTCGCCATCCAGGTCGAGGCGCTGGACCGGTCCCGGCTGCTGTCGGACGTCACCCGGGTCCTCTCGGACCAGCACGTCAACATCCTCTCGGCGGCCGTCCAGACCTCCCGCGACCGGGTGGCCACCTCCCGGTTCACCTTCGAGATGGGCGACCCCAAGCACCTGGGCCACGTCCTGAAGGCCGTACGGGGCGTCGAGGGCGTCTACGACGTCTACCGGGTGACCTCCGCACGCAGGCCGTAGGATGATCCGCCGAGGGGGCGGCGACATGGGTGAAGGCGAGTTAGTCGAGAAGCGCCACCGGCTGCTGCGGCCACTGGGCCGCGGCAGCGTGGGCGTGGTGCACGAGGCGGAGGACACCAAGCTGCGGCGGCGCGTCGCGCTGAAGCTCCTCACGGAGGCGGCCGCCTTCGACGCCGACAGCGACGAGCGGGTCCGCTTCCACCGCGAGGCGGAGGCGCTGACCCGGCTCCACCACCCGGGCGTGATCACCCTGCACGAATCGGGTGAGCACAAGGGGACCCCGTACCTCGTCATGCAGCTCCTCGACGGGATGAACCTGGCCCAACTGGTGGAGCTCACCGGCCCGCTGACGGCGGCCGAGACGTCCTGGATCGGACTCGGCATGGCCGAGGCCCTCGAAGCGGTGCACGCGGCGGGCGTGCTGCACCGCGATCTGAAGCCCTCCAACGTCGGGGTCACCCGGGCCGGTGACGCCGTGATCCTCGACTTCGGACTCGCCCGGCTGGTCGGCGAGGCGGTGGTCACCGCCGCCGGGGTCCGGGTGGGGACCCCGCAGTACATGGCACCCGAGATCATGCAGGGCGGCAGGCCGTCCCGGGCGGGGGACCTGTACGCGCTGGGCGCCTGCCTCTACTTCCTGGCCACGGCCCAACTGCCGCTGGGGGACCGGGAGGACCTCGGCGCGGTCGTCCACCAGGCGGTGGACGCCGGCATCCCGCGCCTGCGCGGGCGCAACCCGTCCTACCCCACGGCGCTCACCGAGCTCATCGACTCCCTCTGCGCCCGCGACCCCGCCGACCGGCCGGCCTCGGCAGCCGAGGTCGTGGCCCGGCTCGGCGCCCTGGCCGACGGCGGACGGCAGAAGGTGGCGGACCACGTCGCGGCCCGGGTCCGGGACGAGGCGGTCCGGGCCGTCTTCGAGGAGCCCCCGGCCGCCGCCCCGGCCCCGCCCGGGGTGCTGCAGGCCGCGCAGGACGTGCCCGAGTACCTGTGGAAGGAAGACGCCCCGGCCCCGCAGCTCGTACCCGGCCACCCGAACCCCGTCACGCTCAGCAGGGGATTCCGGCTCACCGTCCTGAGCGAAGTGGACGAGCAGAAGGCCGCGTCACGGCTGCGCGAGGCCGTCAACCTCGTCCTGCGCGGCCGGATCGAAGAGGCCTCGCAGATGCTGTCGGTCCTCGCGTCCGCCTGCACCGCCTCGCTGGGACCCACCCACTCGACCACGCTCACCGTCGAGTACTGGCAGGGAGTCTGCCTCGCTCGGGTCGGCGCCCGCCACCCGGCCGTCGAGGTGTTCGCACGCGTCAACCAAGCGGTGGACCAACGAAAGGAATCGAACGGTGCTTGAGATCGCCGTACGCGTAGCGGAGACCGGGGACGACGAAGCGGCCCTGCGCTCCCTGCTGGGCTGGGTGCACGCGGACGAGACACTGGCCGGATCGGTGCGGGGCAGGGGGGCGGCCGAAGGGCCGACCGCTCCCGGCGGCATGGGCGGCGGCTTCGACCTCGTGCAGTTCGCCGTCTCCAGCGGCCTGTCCGTCAGCGCACTCGTCGTATCCGTCCTCCAGTGGCGGGCCGCCCTGCGCCGCCCCGCGGCCGTCACCCTCCGCCGGGGCGGCGTCGAGGTCCTGCTCGACGACCGGACCGCCGCCGACCCCGAGGCCGTCAGGAAGATCGTCGAGATCCTGGAGGCCCGGGTCGATGACGGCGCTCGCTGACCCGAGCCGCTCGCGCGCCGTACTCATCGGTACCGCCTCCTACCTGCACCTGGAACAGCTGCCGGCCGTGGAGACCAACCTCGTCGACCTGGCCACCGAGCTGTGCGACGCCACCGTGTGGGGGCTGCCCGTCCAGCACTGCACCGTCGTCGCCGACCCGCAGAGCCCCGCCGAGATGCTGGACCCCGTGCACCAGGCCGCCGACGAGGCCACCGACACCCTGCTGGTCTACTACTCCGGCCACGGCATGCGGGACCCCGACTCCGACGACCTCTACCTGGGCCTCGGCGGATCCCGCGACGGCGTCGGCTACTCCGCCGTCGCCTACCGGCACCTTCGCGCCGCCCTGCGCTCCGCCTGGGCCCGCCGCAAGGTCATCGTCCTCGACTGCTGCTTCAGCGGCCGGGCCGCCCTCACCCTGTCGGGCGGCACGGACACCATCGCCCACCAGGCCGCGGTCGACGGCGCGTACGTCCTGACCGCCGCCCCCCGCGACCGGGTGGCCCTGGCCCCGGACGGCGAGCCGCACACCGCCTTCACCGCCGAACTCCTGCACATCCTGAGACAGGGCGTCCCGGGCGCACCCGAGCTCCTGGACCTCGACACGCTCTACCGCGAGCTGACGTCACGCCTGCGCGCCAAGAACCGGCCCCTGCCCCAGAGGTCCCAGGAGAACGGCGTCGGCGCGCTCCAGCTGGCCCGCAACAAGGCCCGGGCCGGCGCCCACGCCCCGGCCGGTCCGGTGCTCGACGCCGACGTCCGGACGGCCGCCGTGGCGACCGGGCTCAACGTCGCCCGGATGCTGCGCCGCGAGGGCAACACCAGGGACGCACTGCCCGTGCTCCGCTTCGCCCTCCAGGAACAGCCGCCCGACGGGCAGGGCGCCGCCCTCTTCGCCGTCCAGCTGGAACTGTCGGAGATGCTCACCGAGACCGGTCAGCTCTCCGAGGCCACCGCGGTCCTCGAGTCCGCGTTCCAGCAGCTGCGCAAGGCGTACGGCCCGGAGGCCGTCCTCGTCTGCCGGCGCCTCGCCGGCCTGCTCCAGGAGTCCGGGAACCACATCCAGGCCTGCGAGGTACTGGGACGGGCCCTCGACATCAGCGAGGGCGAAACCCGCAGCCGGTGACGCACGCGGCGGGGCCCGGCGGTGAAGGATCACCACCGGGCCCCGGCACATCGGTGCGGCGTCGGCTCAGCCGCCGAACTCCTCCAGGCCCTTCAGCGCCTGGTCCAGCAGGGCCTGGCGGCCCTCCAGCTCGCGGGCCAGCTTGTCGGCCTTCGCGTTGTTGCCGGCGGCGCGCGCCGCGTCGATCTGCTCACGCAGCTTGTCGACCGCCGCCTGGAGCTGACCCGTCAGACCGGCCGCACGCGCCCGCGCCTCCGGGTTCGTACGACGCCACTCGCCCTCCTCGGCCTCCTGGATCGCCCGCTCCACCGCGTGCATCCGGCCCTCGACCTTCGGCCGGGCGTCCCGCGGCACGTGGCCGATGGCCTCCCAGCGCTCGTTGAGGGAGCGGAACGTGGCACGGGCCGACTTCAGGTCCGTGATCGGGACGAGCTTCTCGGCCTCCTCGGCCAGCTCCTCCTTCAGCTTCAGGTTCTCCACCTGCTCGGCGTCGCGCTCCGCGAACACCTCGCTGCGGGCCGCGAAGAACACGTCCTGCGCACCGCGGAAACGGTTCCACAGGTCGTCCTCGGACTCGCGCTGCGCCCGGCCCGCCGCCTTCCAGTCCGCCATCAGCTCGCGGTAGCGGGCGGCCGTCGGACCCCAGTCGGTCGACTTCGACAGCGACTCGGCCTCCGCGACCAGCTTCTCCTTGACCTTGCGGGCATCCTCGCGCTGCGCGTCCAGCGAGGCGAAGTGCGCCTTGCGGCGCTTGGAGAAGGCGGAACGGGCGTGCGAGAACCGGTGCCACAGCTCGTCGTCCGACTTGCGGTCCAGGCGCGGCAGCCCCTTCCAGATGTCGACCAGGGCGCGCAGCCGCTCGCCGGCGCTGCGCCACTGGTCGCTCTGCGCCAGCTGCTCGGCCTCGACGACCAGCGCGTCCTTGGCCGCACGGGCCTCGTCCGTCTGCTTCGCCTTCTGGGCCTTGCGCTCCTCGCGCCGCGACTCCACGGTCTCGACCAGCTTGTCCAGCCGCACGCGCAGGGCGCCGAGGTCGCCCACGGCGTGGTGCTCGTCGACCTGAGTGCGCAGGTGGTCGATCGCCGTCTGCGCGTCCTTGGCGGACAGATCAGTGGTCCGCACCCGCTTTTCGAGGAGGCCGATCTCCACCACCAGGCCCTCGTACTTGCGCTCGAAATAGGCCAGGGCCTCCTCAGGGGTGCCCGCCTGCCACGAACCGACGACCTGCTCGCCCTCGGAAGTACGCACGTACACGGTGCCCGTCTCGTCGACTCGGCCCCACGGGTCGCTGCTCACAGCGCCTCCTCCACCTGATGCCTGCGAGGGGTTCACCCCCTGGGCATCGTCCACAGTTTCCTGGGGCGGGCCGCGCCCGCCCTGCACAACGCCAACATAGGCGACCGCCGGGCCGGCTGTCCGCATCCCGCACGACGGAATATCGACGTACGGGGGGTGGGCCGGCGAGGCCCGGGGCTGCCGCGTCCGGTCAGTTCTGGGTGACCGTGCCCTTCTCGATCTTGACCTCGGTCTTCGGCGCGCCGTCCTGGCCGCCGTCGACCGTACCGGCCTTGGCGATGTCCTCCAGGACCTTCAGGCCGGCCGCGTCGATCTTGCCGAACGGGGTGTACGTCGGCGTCAGCGGGCTGTCCTTGTAGACCAGGAAGAACTGGCTGCCGCCCGAGCCGGGCTGACCCGTGTTGGCCATCGCCACCGTCCCCGCCGGGTAGATCACCTGACCCTGCTCGTTGGCCTTGCCGAGCGAGTCCAGGTTCTCGTCCGGGATGTTGTAGCCCGGGCCGCCCCGGCCGGTGCCCTCGGGGTCGCCGCACTGCAGCACGAAGATCCCGCCGGCCGTCAGCCGGTGGCACTTCGTGTTGTCGAAGTACTTCTTGTCGGCGAGCGACTTGAAGGAGTTCACGGTCTGCGGGGTCTTCGCCGCGTCCATCGTGAAGTTGATGTCGCCCGCGCTCGTCTTCAGGGCGAAGGTGTACTTCGCCTTCTGGTCGACCGCCATCTCCGGCGAGGGGGACTGCTTGGGCTCGGGCGCCGACGGCGAGGCCGACGGGTTCGCGGCCGGGTCCGCCGCCTGGTCCTTCTTGTCCTTGTCGAAGACACCGCCGACGATCAGGCCGACCAGGGTCGCGACCACGACGGCCACCGCCGCGCCGATCACCGCCGTCCGCTGACGTGTCTTCTTGCGGGCCTCGGCGCGGCGCTTCTGCTGGCGCTCGAACTTCTCCCTGGCGAGCTGTCGCCGCCGCTGATCGCTCGTGACCACGGGGTCGTCTCCTTGTACGTGTCTGGTACTGCTGTCCGGGCTGGGATAGGCCGTACCGTATATGGGTTCGCTGTGTAATGAGCGGCGCCGGTAGGCTCTGAGCAGCAGGATTCCGACCTGCAGCCTCCCGCCGGACGACGATTGAGGACGAACGTGCTGATTGCCGGGTTCCCTGCCGGGGCCTGGGGGACCAACTGTTACGTGGTCGCCCCCGCCGCCGGTGAGGAGTGCGTCATCATCGACCCGGGCCACCAGGCCGCCCAGGGTGTCGAGGAGACGCTGAAGAAGCATCGGCTCAAGCCCGTCGCGGTCGTGCTGACCCATGGCCACATCGATCATGTGGCCTCGGTGGTCCCGGTGTGCGGAGCACACGACGTACCGGCCTGGATCCACCCCGAGGACCGCTACATGATGAGCGACCCGGAGAAGGCCCTCGGCCGCTCCATCGGGATGCCGCTCATGGGCGAACTGACCGTGGGGGAGCCGGACGACGTCCGCGAACTGGCCGACGGCGCCGCGCTGAAATTGGCCGGAATGGACTTCTCCGTGGCGCACGCGCCGGGGCATACCAAGGGGTCGGTGACCTTCCGGATGCCCGAGCTGGCCGACATCCCGCCGGTCTTCTTCTCGGGCGACCTGCTCTTCGCCGGCTCCATCGGACGCACCGACCTGCCCGGCGGCTCCCACGCCGAGATGCTCGAATCGCTGGGCCGCGTGTGCCTGCCGCTCGACGACTCGACCGTGGTGCTGTCCGGCCACGGTCCCCAGACCACCATCGGCCGCGAGCGCGCGACCAACCCGTACCTGCGGGAGGTCGCCGCCGGCCTGGCAGCGGACCCGACGGCCGCTCCACGACGAGGAATGTGACGAGAGTTTCGTGGCTACTTTTCAGGCCCCCAAGGGCACGTACGACCTGATCCCGCCGTTCTCGGCGAAGTACCTCGCGGTGCGCGACGCGATCTCCGCACCGCTGCGCAAGGCCGGGTACGGCTACATCGAGACGCCCGGGTTCGAGGACGTGAACCTCTTCGCGCGCGGTGTCGGCGAGTCCACCGACATCGTGACCAAGGAGATGTTCACCCTCACCACGAAGGGCGGCACCAACCTCGCCCTGCGCCCCGAGGGCACGGCTTCCGTGCTGCGCGCGGCGCTGGAGGCCAGCCTGCACAAGCAGGGCAACCTGCCGGCCAAGCTGTGGTACTCGGGCTCGTACTACCGCTACGAGCGCCCGCAGAAGGGCCGCTACCGCCACTTCTCGCAGGTCGGTGCCGAGGCCATCGGAGCCGAGGACCCGGCGCTGGACGCCGAGCTGATCATCCTGGCCGACCAGGCGTACCGCACGCTCGGCCTGTCGAACTTCCGGATCCTGCTGAACTCGCTGGGCGACAAGGAGTGCCGCCCGGTGTACCGGGAGGCACTGCAGTCCTTCCTGCGCGGGCTGGACCTCGACGAGGAGACCGTCCGCCGGGCCGAGATCAACCCGCTGCGCGTCCTCGACGACAAGCGGACCGACGTGCAGAAGCAGCTCGTCGGCGCGCCGCTGCTGCGCGACTACCTGTGCGACGCGTGCAAGGCGTACCACGAGGAGGTCCGCGAGCTGATCACGGCCGCCGGGGTGGCCTTCGAGGACGACGAGAAGCTGGTGCGCGGGCTGGACTACTACACGCGGACCACCTTCGAGTTCGTCCACGACGGTCTGGGCGCGCAGTCCGCGGTCGGCGGCGGCGGCCGCTACGACGGCCTGTCCGAGATGATCGGCGGACCGGCGCTGCCTTCGGTGGGCTGGGCGCTCGGAGTGGACCGCACGGTGCTCGCCCTGGAGGCCGAGGGCATCGAACTGGACATCCCGGCGCCCACGGCGGTCTTCGCGGTGGCCCTGGGCGCGTCCAAGCCGAGGGTGTTCGGGCTGGTGACGGAGCTGCGCAAGGCGGGCGTCGCGGCGGACATGTCCTACGGCGGCAAGGGTCTCAAGGGCGCCATGAAGGACGCGAACCGCAGCGGCGCGCGCTTCGCGATCGTCGCCGGCGACCGCGACCTCGCGGAGGGCGTGGTCCAGGTCAAGGACATGGAGTCCGGCGAGCAGGGTCCGGTGGCGCTGGCCGAGGTGGTCGAGGTGCTGCGGGCGAAGCTCGCCTGAGCCGGCTGCCACATCCTTCCGGCCCGTGGGGCCCGGCGGCGCTGCCGCCGGGCCCCACGGCCTTATCCGAATCGAACGGTGGACCAGCGGCGCGGTACGGCACAATGGCCCGTGCTTGATCACCTGGCAGATGTGGAGCGGGCGGTATGACGACACGAAGCGCGGACGCGGACACCGCCCGGGGCAGGACCGTCGGGGGAAGCAGGGCGCTGGCCCTGCTCCTGGTGATCACCGGAGCGGCGGGCCTGCTGGCCGCCTGGGTGATCACGATCGACAAGTTCAAGCTGCTGGAGGACCCGAACTTCACCCCGGGCTGCAGCCTGAACCCGGTCGTCTCCTGCGGCAACATCATGAAGAGCGACCAGGCGGCCGTCTTCGGCTTCCCGAACCCCATGCTCGGACTGGTCGCCTACGGCATCGTCATCTGCGTCGGCATGAGCCTGCTGGCCGGGGCCCGGTTCCGCCCCTGGTACTGGCTGACGCTGAACGCGGGCACCCTCTTCGGCGTGGTCTTCTGCGCCTGGCTCACCTACCAGTCGCTCTACAACATCAACTCGCTCTGCCTGTGGTGCTGCCTGGCCTGGGTCGCCACGATCTTCATGTTCTGGTACGTCACCTCGCACAACGTCCGCGAGGGCCTGCTGCCGGCTCCGGGCTGGCTCAAGGGCTTCCTCGACGAGTTCACCTGGGTGCTGCCCGTGCTGCACGTCGGGATCATCGGCATGCTGATCCTGACCCGCTGGTGGGACTTCTGGACCTCGTGACCTCGTGACCTCGTGACCTCGTGACCTCGTCCTGACGGCCGGCAGGCCCTGTCGGTGGGCTCGCTTAGGCTTCCTGTGTGGAACCAGACCTGTTCACCGCCGCTGCCGAAGACCGCCAGGAGAAGGACCCCGCGAGTTCCCCGCTCGCCGTCCGGATGCGCCCGCGCACCCTGGACGAGGTCGTCGGCCAGCAGCACCTGCTGAAGCCCGGGTCGCCGCTGCGGCGGCTGGTCGGGGAAGGGGCCGGCGGCCCGGCAGGTGCCTCCTCGGTGATCCTCTGGGGCCCGCCCGGCATCGGCAAGACCACCCTCGCGTACGTGGTCAGCCAGGCCACGCAGAAGCGTTTCGTGGAGCTCTCCGCCATCACCGCGGGCGTCAAGGAAGTACGGGCGGTCATCGAGGGCGCCCGGCGCGCGGCCGGCGGGTACGGCAAGGAGACCGTCCTCTTCCTCGACGAGATCCACCGCTTCAGCAAGGCCCAGCAGGACTCGCTGCTCCCGGCCGTCGAGAACCGCTGGGTGACGCTGATCGCGGCCACCACCGAGAACCCGTACTTCTCGATCATCTCCCCGCTGCTGTCGCGGTCGCTGCTGCTGACGCTGGAACCGCTGACGGACGAGGACCTGAGCGCGCTGATGCGGCGCGCACTCGCCGAGGAGCGGGGCCTGGGCGGGGCGGTCACCCTGACCGAGGACGCCGAGGCGCACCTGCTGCGGATCGCCGGAGGCGACGCCCGCCGGGCCCTGACGGCGCTGGAGGCGGGGGCCGGATCGGCCATCGCCAAGGGCGAGGCGGAGATCTCCCTGGAGACGGTCGAGGAGGCGGTCGACCGCGCCGCCGTCCGCTACGACCGCGACGGCGACCAGCACTACGACGTGGCGAGCGCGCTGATCAAGTCGATCCGGGGCTCGGACGTGGACGCGGCGCTGCACTACCTCGCCCGCATGATCGACGCGGGGGAGGACCCGCGGTTCATCGCGCGCCGCCTGATGATCTCGGCGAGCGAGGACATCGGCCTCGCGGATCCGACGGCCCTGCCGATCGCGGTGGCCGCGGCCCAGGCGGTGGCGATGATCGGCTTCCCGGAGGCCGCGCTGACCCTCTCGCACGCGACGATCGCGCTGGCGCTGGCCCCGAAGTCGAACACCGCCACGACCGCGATCGGCGCGGCGCTGGCCGACGTACGGGCCGGGCTGGCGGGGACGGTCCCGGCGCACCTGCGGGACGGGCACTACAAGGGCGCGGCGAAGCTGGGGCACGCGCAGGGGTACGTGTACCCGCACGACGTCCCGGGCGCGATCGCGGCGCAGCAGTACGCGCCGGACGAGCTGCACGGGAAGCGGTACTACGAGCCGACGCGGTACGGAGCGGAGGCGCGGTACGCGGACGTGGTGGAAATGGTCCGGAAGCGGCTCCGCGGCGGGTCCTGACCCGGCACGGGCTCCGCCCCGGCCCCCGCGCCTCAATCGCCGGCGGGTCCGCAATGGCTAGGCTCCGCCCATGGGACGCCGTGCTCCGATCCTCGCCGTGGCGGCCGTGCTCCTGCTCGGCGGGTGTCACCACGACACCGCCCCGCGCGCGGTGGTGCCGCTCGTCGGGGCCGGGTTCCCGCCCGACGCCGCGACGGCCAAGGCGCAGCTGGGGGGGCTGGCGGTCGGGTGGGGCCGGAACTGGGAGACGTACGAGCGGGAGAACTTCGGCCGGTACTGGTCCGACGAGACCGATGCCGTCGGCGGGCGCAACGGCTGCGACACCCGTGACGACGTACTGCGCCGGGACCTCGACGAGCTCCGCGAGGGGGACCGCAACCCCTGCGTCGTGGTGTCCGGGGTACTGCACGACCCGTACACCGGCAAGCGGCTCCCCTACTCCTACCGCCGCGCCTCGCAGATCCAGACGGACCACGTCGTCGCGCTCGGCGCGGCCTGGCGGGCGGGCGCGTACGCCTGGACCGCGCAGCGCAGGCTGGAGTACGCCAACGACCTCGACGTGCTGCTCGCCGTGGACAAGCAGACCAACTACGACAAGGGCAGCAAGACGGCCGACAAGTGGCAGCCGCCGCGGCAGGAGTACCGGTGCGAGTACGCGCGCCGGTACACCGGCATCAAGGCCAAGTACGGCCTCTCCGTCACGCCGCCCGAGAAGCTCGCGCTCCAGCGGATGCTGGCCGCCTGCCCTCAGTGAGAGGCCGCCGAGAAGAGGGTGCGCATCGCCCGCCGCAGGCCGCAGATGTCCGCGACCGGCTCCGGGAAGTCGAATCGGGCGTCGAAGGAGCCGGCGGCGCCGCCGGTGAAGCGGACGCG
Organism: Streptomyces sp. NPDC048424; assembly: GCF_040651555.1. Taxonomy (NCBI): domain Bacteria; kingdom Bacillati; phylum Actinomycetota; class Actinomycetes; order Kitasatosporales; family Streptomycetaceae; genus Streptomyces; species Streptomyces sp. NPDC048424. Next base: position 98,925 of record NZ_JBEZKE010000023.1, read on the forward strand.
CAGGCCCAGGCGGTCCAGGGAGAGCGGGACGGCGGTCATGCCGTCGGCCTCGCGGGCGCCGAGCAGGCCGCACAGTTCGCCGATCCGGTCCCCGTGCGCCGCGTGCAGGTGCTGCAGCAGCTCCGACTCGTGGGCGACCATCGGGTCCGGCTCCGCCGCGGCCAGGTCCTCCGGGTCCACGTGCTCGGCGCCCCACAGGTCGTCCACCGAGATCTCGCCGACCTCCAGCCGCAGCATCATCCACGCCGGGCGGGCCGAGTACGGCAGCTCCGAGGCCTCCGACAGACCCAGCAGCTCGCCCACCGGGTGGCGCTCCGCGAGCAGCGCCGCGCAGGCCGCGCGGTCGTCACCGCGCACCGGCGTCAGCCACCCGGCCAGCCAGGCGCGACCTCGGATACGATGTGGGACGGACACCGGCGCCACATCCGTGATCTCGATCACGGCGGTGAGGTCGTCGTCCTGGGCGTGAGCGGCTGCTCTGGCAGCCGTGGATTCCCCGGAAACAAGGAGAATCACGTCCCCGTCCGGGGTGACGGTCCGTGCGGCCGGCATCCCCGTCCCGAACTCCTCGTGCTCGTGACTGTCACGAGCACCGATGAGCGTGAGGGATACTGAGGCGTTGGACTCTACGAGGGTTCGTACGCGTTCGGCTCCGGTGAGCTGCCGAACGCCTTCCCTGGGACGCGGCTGACCTTGCTTATCGTCGTCGAAAGCAGATTCCGTTTCGTTGGAATCTGAACTTCGATGCGCACTGGGCAGGGGGATCCCATGTGGTCGAGACATTACGTCCTCCTCGCTAAGGTAAGCCTCACCTAACTTACATGGAGGTAGGTTCCACGTGAACCAGAAGCGACCCAAGGTCAAGAAGTCGCGTGCCCTCGGCATTGCGCTGACCCCGAAGGCCGTCAAGTACTTCGAGGCCCGCCCCTACCCGCCGGGCGAGCACGGCCGTGGCCGCAAGCAGAACTCGGACTACAAGGTTCGTCTGCTGGAGAAGCAGCGTCTGCGCGCTCAGTACGACATCTCTGAGCGTCAGATGGCCCGCGCGTACGACCGCGCCAAGAAGGCCGAAGGCAAGACGGGCGAGGCGCTTGTCGTCGAGCTCGAGCGTCGTCTCGACGCCCTGGTTCTGCGTTCGGGCATCGCCCGCACCATCTACCAGGCCCGCCAGATGGTCGTTCACGGCCACATCGAGGTCAACGGTGACAAGGTCGACAAGCCGTCGTTCCGTGTCCGCCCGGACGACGTCATCACCGTGCGCGAGCGCAGCCGCGAGAAGGTTCCGTTCCAGGTTGCCCGTGAGGGTGGCTACGCAGGCGAGGGCGAGACCCCCCGTTACCTGCAGGTCAACCTGAAGGCCCTGGCCTTCCGCCTGGACCGCGACCCGAACCGCAAGGAAATCCCGGTCATCTGCGACGAGCAGCTCGTCGTCGAGTACTACGCCCGCTGATGCAGGCCTAGTCTCACTGGCTGGTCAGCCCGCCGTCCCCTCCGGGGGGCGGCGGGTTTTCCCGTTCCCGGGCCCGCCCGGCCCGCGGACCACGCCCGGCCCGCGGACTACGGCTGGTCCGCCGCCGCGCGGCGCGACACCCGGGGGCCGCCCGTCCCGCCCCGTCCTGCCTGCCGGGACACCCGGGCCGCGCGCCCGTGCTCACCAGGGCTGCGCTGGGCCCGCCCGACCAGGGCCTCGCGGCTCAGCTCCCGTCCCTCGGCCGCGTACGCCTCGTACCGCTCGGCCCCCAGCAGCTCGCCGGCACGCTCCCGGCACATCAGCCGCGGAGCGTTGAAATACCCCGAGCCGAACAGCTGCAGCCCCACCCCGCCCCACATCGGCTCCGCCGCGCCCTGCAGCAGGGCCGCCTCGGCCGGATCGCCCTCCGCGACCGTGACCAGGGCCAGCAGTTCCAGGGCCAGCACCAGTCCGACCAGGTCGTGGAAGGCGTGGTTGATCGCCACGCACTCGTTGAGCAGCCGCCGGGCCTGCGGTGCGTCCCCCGCGTCCAGGGCCGCGTACGCGAGCACGTACAGGGCGTAGGCCTTCGTCCAGCGCTCCCCGCGCTCCTCGCAGATCTCCCGGACCTCCCGGCACAGGGTGAGCGCGCCGGGCAGCTCCCCCTGGAAGGCCAGCGCCATCCCCAGTTCCACCTGGCACATCAGCACGTTGCTGTTCAGCTCCCCGACCGCCCGGTACTGCTCCAGGGCCGATCCCAGCAGCTCCCGGGCGCGGGCCATGTCGTCCGAGACGAGCGCCAGGCAGCCCAGCCGGTGCACCGCGTAGGCCGAGGCGAGGGGGTTCCCGCTCTGCTCCGCCGCGTCCCGGCACTCGTACAGGGCGCCCATCGAGGCCGCCGCGTCCCCCTGTAGGGCCGCGACATAGCCGAGGACCCACAGGGCCTTCAACCGGGAGTTCTCGTACTCCGTCACCGCCCGGCCGGTGGGCTCCAGGGCCCGGTCCAGCCAGTGCCGCCCCTCGGTCAGCCGCCCGCACCCCGCCCAGTAGAACCACAGGGTGCCCGCCAGGTACTGGCCCAGGTGCACCTCGTCCGGCTCGTCCAGGCAGCACTCCAGGGCGAGCCGCAGGTTCGCCAGCTCCGCCTCCACCAGCGCGGCCACCTCCTGCTGGCGCGGGCTGAACCAGTCCAGCTCGCACCAGGTGGCCAGCCCCATGTACCAGTCCCGGTGCCGCCGCCGCAGCCGCCGGGCGTCGCCCAGCGACTCCAGCCAGCCCGCCCCGTACGCCCGTACGGTCTCCAGCATCCGCAAGCGCACCCCGGCGGCCGTCTCCTCGCGGACCAGCAGGGACTGCTCCTGGAGCTCGCCGACCAGGTCCAGCACGTCCTCCACCGGCAGGTCCGGACCCGCGCACACGTATTCGGCGGCGTCGAGGTCGAACTGCCCGGCGAACACCGACAGCCGCGCCCACAGCAGCCGCTGCGCGGGCGTGCACAGCTCGTGGCTCCAGCCGATGGCCGTGCGCAGCGCCCGGTGCCGGGGCAGCCCGCCGCGCGCACCGCCCGTCAGCAGCGCGAAGCGGTCCTCCAGCCGGGCCAGCAGCTGCGCGGGGGAGAGGGTCCGCAGCCGGGCCGCCGCCAGCTCCAGGGCGAGCGGGATCCCGTCGAGGCGCTCGCACAGCTCGACCAGCGCCTCCCGGTTCGCCGCGGTGACGGCGAAGCCCGGGTCGGCCGCCCCGGCCCGCGCCGCCAGCAGGGCCAGCGCCTCCTCCGGGCCCGGCGGGGCCAGCGGGCAGACCAGCTCCCCGTCCAGGGCGAGCGGGCGCCGGCCCGCCGCGAGCACCCGCAGGCCGGGGGAGCGCCGCAGCAGCTCCCGTACCAGCTCGGCGGTCTCGTCCACCAGGTGCTCGAACCCGTCCAGCACCAGCAGCAGCCGCCGCCCGGCCAGGTGCTCGGCCAGGACGGTCCGGGGCGGACGGGTGGTGTGGTCGGTCAGCCCGAGCGCCTCGGCGACGGTCAGCTCCAGCAGCGCGGGATCCCGTACGGAGGCCAGCTCGGCCAGCCACACCCCGTCGCCGTGCCGTTCCTGCGCCGCCCGCGCCGCGAGCGTCCCCTCCGACCCCTGCGCCGCCTCGGCGGCCGACCAGGCCGCCGCGAGGACCAGCCGGGACTTGCCCACCCCGCCCACGCCGGTCACCGTGACCAGCCGGGAGGACTCCAGGAGCCGTCCCAGCCCGGCGAGTTCGCCACCCCGCCCGATGAACCGGCCCGGCTCCGAGGGAAGATTGCCCCAGGGCCTGTCTCGCAGGGGTCTGTGTCGCATGGGACACGGAGGGTACTGGTCCGGATGCGCTGCGTTCAAGGCGGTGCCTCCCGCCCCCCAATTCGGGTACGGCCGGGGATCCTCGGCGCGATAGGGTCGGAGGACCATTGGGGAATCGGTGCAGCCGGCAGTTCAGGCGCAGACAGAGAGCGGTGTGACGTGTCCGGTGTAGAGGTGGCCGGGATCATCGTGGCCGTCTTCTGGGCCATCCTGATCTCGTTCCTCGCCGTCGCGCTGGCGAGGCTGGCCCAGGTGCTCAAGGCAACCACCAAGCTGGTGGCCGACGTGACCGACCAGGCCGTCCCGCTGCTGGCCGACGCCTCCACCACCGTCCGCTCCGCGCGCACCCAGCTGGACCGGGTCGACGCCATCGCGAGCGACGTCCAGGAGGTCACCTCCAACGCCTCCGCCCTGTCCTCCACGGTGGCCACCGCCTTCGGCGGGCCGCTGGTGAAGGTCGCGGCCTTCGGCTACGGGGTCCGCAAGGCGCTGGGCAAGGGGGATGCCGCGGCGTCGGGCGGCATGCCGCCGAAGGCATCCCGACGTAACGTGATCGTTGGCCGTACGGTGCCGCCCGCCCGGCGCCGGAAGCAGAAGGGCTGAGACCGCCGATGTTCCGCCGAGCCTTCTGGTTCACCGCAGGCGCAGCCGCCGGCGTGTGGGCCACCACCAAGGTCAACCGTCAGCTCAAGAAGCTGACGCCGGAGAGCCTCGCAGCCCAGGCGGCCGACAAGGCCGTGGAGGCGGGCCACCGCCTCAAGGACTTCGCCCTCGACGTCAAAGCGGGAATGACGCAGCGCGAGGACGAGCTGAACGACGCACTGGGGCTCCACCAGGACCCCGACCGGCCCGACAACGTCACCGCCCTTCCCGGGCCGCGGCGGCTGCGGGCCATCGAGAACGACCACACCACCCACCGACCAACGTTTTCGTACGACCGGAATGAGGACCACTGATGGAGTCGGCTGAAATTCGCCGCCGCTGGCTGAGCTTCTTCGAGGAGCGCGGTCACGCCGTTGTCCCTTCGGCGTCGCTCATCGCGGACGACCCGACTCTGCTGCTGGTGCCCGCGGGCATGGTGCCGTTCAAGCCCTACTTCCTGGGCGAGGTCAAGCCGCCGGCGCCGACGCTCACGAGCGTGCAGAAGTGCGTCCGTACGCCGGACATCGAAGAGGTCGGCAAGACCACCCGCCACGGCACGTTCTTCCAGATGTGCGGCAACTTCTCCTTCGGGGACTACTTCAAGGAAGGCGCCATCAAGTACGCCTGGGAGCTGCTCACCAGCTCCGTGGCGGACGGCGGCTACGGCCTTGAGCCCGAGAAGCTCTGGATCACGGTCTACCTCGACGACGACGAGGCCGAGCAGATCTGGCGCGAGAAGATCGGCGTCCCCGCCGAGCGCATCCAGCGCCTGGGCAAGAAGGACAACTTCTGGTCCATGGGCGTCCCCGGCCCCTGCGGCCCGTGCTCGGAGATCAACTACGACCGCGGCCCGGAGTTCGGCGTCGAGGGCGGCCCCGCCGTCAACGACGAGCGCTACGTGGAGATCTGGAACCTGGTCTTCATGCAGTACGAGCGCGGCGCCGGCGACGGGAAGGAAGACTTCCCGATCCTCGGCGACCTGCCGTCGAAGAACATCGACACCGGTCTCGGCCTCGAACGCCTCGCGATGATCCTGCAGGGCGTGCAGAACATGTACGAGACCGACACCCTGCGCGTGGTCATGGACAAGGCCACCGAGCTGACCGGCGTGCAGTACGGCGCCGACCAGGGCACGGACGTATCGCTGCGCGTGGTCGCCGACCACATCCGCACCTCGACCATGCTCATCGGCGACGGCGTCACCCCCGGCAACGAGGGCCGCGGCTACGTGCTGCGCCGCATCATGCGCCGCGCCATCCGCAACATGCGCCTCATGGGCGCCACCGGCCCGGTCGTCCAGGACCTCGTCGACGTCGTGATCAACACGATGGGGCAGCAGTACCCGGAGCTGGTCACCGACCGCAAGCGCATCGAGACCGTCGCGCTCGCCGAAGAGGCCGCCTTCCTCAAGGCCGTCAAGGGCGGCACGAACATCCTCGACACCGCCGTGACCGAGACCAAGGCCGCCGGCGGCACGGTCCTCTCCGGCGACAAGGCGTTCCTGCTCCACGACACCTGGGGCTTCCCGATCGACCTCACCCTGGAGATGGCCGCCGAGCAGGGCCTCTCCGTGGACGAGCCGGGCTTCCGCCGCCTGATGCAGGAGCAGCGCGACCGAGCCAAGGCCGACGCCAAGGCCAAGAAGACCGGCCACGCGGACATGTCCGCCTACCGGGAGATCGCCGACGGCTCCGGCGCCACCGAGTTCACCGGCTACGCCACCACTCAGGGCGAGTCCACCATCGTCGGCCTGCTGGTCAACGGCGTCTCCGCGCCCGCCGCCTCCGAGGGCGACGACGTCGAGGTCGTCCTCGACCGCACCCCCTTCTACGCCGAGGGCGGCGGCCAGCTCGCCGACCAGGGCCGCATCAAGCTCGACTCGGGCGCCGTCATCGTCGTCCGCGACGTGCAGCAGCCGGTCCCGGGCGTCTCCGTGCACAAGGGCTCCGTCCAGGTCGGCGAGGTGACGGTGGGCGCCTCCGCGTACGCCGCCATCGACATCAACCGCCGCCGGGCCATCGCCCGCGCCCACTCGGCCACGCACCTGACCCACCAGGCGCTGCGCGACGCCCTCGGCCCGACGGCCGCCCAGGCCGGTTCCGAGAACAGCCCCGGCCGCTTCCGCTTCGACTTCGGTTCCCCGAACGCCGTCCCCGGCTCGGTCCTGACCGACGTCGAGCAGAAGATCAACGACGTGCTGTCGCGTGAGCTCGACGTCACCGCCGAGATCATGAGCATCGACGAGGCGAAGAAGCAGGGCGCCATCGCAGAGTTCGGCGAGAAGTACGGCGAGCGCGTGCGCGTCGTGACCATCGGCGACTTCTCCAAGGAGCTGTGCGGCGGCACGCACGTCGGCAACACCTCCCAGCTGGGTCTGGTGAAGCTGCTCGGCGAGTCCTCCATCGGCTCCGGCGTGCGCCGCGTCGAGGCCCTCGTCGGCGTGGACGCGTACAACTTCCTCGCCAAGGAGCACACGGTCGTCGCCCAGCTCCAGGAGCTGGTCAAGGGCCGCCCGGAGGAGCTGCCGGAGAAGATCGCCTCCATGCTCGGCAAGCTGAAGGACGCCGAGAAGGAGATCGAGAAGTTCCGCGCGGAGAAGGTCCTCCAGGCCGCCGCCGGGCTCGCCCAGAACGCCCAGGACATCAAGGGCGTCGCCCTCGTCGTCGGCCAGGTGGCGGACGGCATCGGCGCCGACGACCTGCGCAAGCTGGTCCTCGACGTCCGCGGCCGCATCCCGGGCGACCGCCCGGCCGTCGTGGCCCTGTTCACCGTGGCGAACGACCGCCCGCTGACCGTCATCGCCACCAACGAGGCCGCCCGCGAGCGCGGCCTCAAGGCCGGCGACCTGGTCCGTACGGCCGCCAAGACCCTCGGTGGCGGCGGCGGCGGCAAGCCGGACGTCGCCCAGGGCGGCGGCCAGAACCCGGGCGCCGTCCCGGAGGCCATCAGCGCCGTCGAGCGCCTCGTCGTCGAGACGGCCTGACGATGACGCTGCGCCGCGGCCGCCGGCTCGCCATCGATGTCGGGGACGCCCGGATCGGGGTCGCCTCGTGCGACCCCGACGGGGTGCTCGCCACGCCGGTGGAAACGGTCCCGGGCCGGGACATCCCCTTCGCCCACCGGCGGCTGCGGCAGCTCGTCGAGGAGTACGAACCCCTCGAAGTCGTGGTCGGCCTCCCCCGCTCGCTCAGCGGGCGGGAGGGGCCGGCCGCGGCCAAGGTGCGCGTCTTCGCGAACGAACTCGCCAAGGGCATCAAGCCGGTGACGGTCCGTCTGGTGGACGAGCGGATGACCACGGTCACCGCCGCCCAGGGGCTGCGGGCCTCCGGGAAGAACGCGAAGAAGGGCCGGTCGGTCATCGACCAGGCGGCCGCTGTGGTGATCCTTCAGAACGCTCTTGAGACCGAACGGGTATCAGGTAATCCGCCCGGTGAGTGCGTCGAAGTGGTTGTCTGATCGCGATACGGTAACGTTCCGCGCGATGAGACGGCATTCGAACAGCCGTCGCCCACCGTCAAAGAGGCGGAACCGGGTGCCACGGACGACGGAGTCCGCGGCCTCCGTCTCGCGGCTCTAGGGGACCGATGACTGAGTATGGCCGGGGCCGTGGCCCCGAACCCTGGCACCCCGAGGATCCCCTTTACGGGGACCAGGGGTGGACCGGGCACCAGACCCAGCAGGGCCAGGCGCCCTACGGTGGTGCCCCGCAGCAGGAGTTCCCGCAGGAGCCCCAGTACCAGCAGCAGTACCCCGAGCAGTACCAGCAGTACCAGCAGCAGCAGTACCCGGAGTACGAGCAGCAGCAGTACCAGCCGCAGCAGTACCCCGACCAGCAGTACGCCGCGCAGCAGGAGGCCTATGCCCCGCAGCAGCAGGCGTACGCCCCCCAGCAGCAGGCCTACGCCCCGCAGCAGCCGCAGCAGCCGCACCCCCAGGCCCAGCCCCAGCAGCCGGTGTACGACAACCAGGGCTGGGACACCGGCCAGGGCCAGTACGTGGCCGCGGTGCAGGCCGACCCCTACGTGGGCGCGGACCCGTACGCGCAGCAGACCGTCGCCGGCTACCCCGGCGAGGCCCCCGACCTCTACACCACGCCCGAGGCCTACCCGCCGCCGCAGCCTCCGGGCCGGCGCCACCTGGAGCCGGAACCGGTCGAGGAGGAGGCCGAGGAGCCCGAGACCGGCTTCCTCGCGGGCGGCGGCGACGCCGACGACGACGGGGACGAGCCCGGCCGCCGGGGCGGCCGTTCGAAGGGCGGCAAGCCGAAGAAGCGCAGTGGCATGGCGTGCCTGATCGCGGCCGTGGTCATCCTCGGCGTGGTCGGCGGTGGCGGCTACTACGGCTACTCGTACATCAAGGCGAGGTTCGGCGCCGCCGAGGACTTCGCGGGCGAGGGCACGGACGAGCTGGTCGACGTGGAGATCCCCAAGGGCGCGCTCCTGGGGCAGATGGGCAGGATCCTCAAGGACGCCGGCGTGGTCGCCAGCGCCCAGGCCTTCGTCGACGCCGCGAACACCAACCCCAAGGGCAAGTCGATCCAGCCCGGCATCTACCCGATGAAGAAGAAGATGTCGGGTGCCGCCGCCGTCGCGCTGATGATCGACCCCAGCAAGCTGAACGTCATCACCGTCACCGAGGGCATGCGCAACGCCAAGGTGTACGAGGCGATCGACAAGAAGCTGGGCAAGCCGGAGGGCACCACCCGGGAGATCGCCCTGCGCGATGCCAAGAACCTCGGCCTGCCGGCCTGGGCCGGCAACAACCCGAAGCTCATGGACCCGCTCGAGGGCTTCCTGTACCCGATGCGCTACGACCTCAGCAAGGACAGCACCCCCGAGTCGCTGCTCAAGCTGATGGTCAAGAACGCGAGCGACAAGTACGCGGAAGCGGGCGTCGAGGGCAAGGCCAAGGAGCTCGGCCTGGACAACCCGCTCCAGGTGATCACGGTCGCCAGCCTCGTCAACGCCGAGGGCAAGAACCACGACGACTTCCGGAAGATGTCCGAGGTGGTCTACAACCGCCTGAAGAAGACCAACGACGTCACGAACCAGAAGATCGAGTTCGACTCGACGTACAACTACGCCAAGGGCCAGAGCGAGATCAACTTCAACCTCAAGGAAGCCCAGGCGTTCAACAACCCGTACAACACGCACTTCATCAAGGGACTGCCCGTCGGCCCGATCGGGAACCCGGGCCTGGACGCTCTGACCGCTACGCTCAACCCGGACCACGGCGGCTGGATGTTCTTCGTGTCGGTCGACGGCAACACGACGACCTTCACCAAGACCTACGACGAGCACCTCAAGCTCGTCGCCGAGTTCCAGGAACGGCAGAAGCAGAAGAACGGCGGGTAGCAGGACATGTCACGGATACGGGCCGCGGTGCTGGGTTCGCCCATCGAGCACTCCCTCTCACCGGTGCTGCACCGCGCCGCCTACCAGGAGCTCGGCCTCGACGACTGGTCGTACGACCGTTTCGAGATCGACGAGGCCGCGCTCCCGGAGTTCGTCGCCGGACTCGGCCCCGAGTGGGCCGGGCTGTCGCTGACGATGCCGCTCAAGCGGGCGATCATCCCGCTGCTGGACGGCATCAGCGACACCGCCGCGTCCGTCGAGGCGGTCAACACGGTCGTCCTCACGGAGGACGGCCGGCGCCTCGGCGACAACACCGACATCCCCGGCATCGTCGCCGCGCTCCACGAGCGCGGCGTCGAGAAGGTGTCCTCGGCCGCCGTCCTGGGCGCCGGAGCCACCGCCTCCTCGGCGCTCGCCGCGCTCTCGCGGATCTGCTCCGGCGAGGTCACGGCGTACGTCCGCTCGCGGGCGCGCGCCGACGAGATGCGGCAGTGGGGCGAGCGGCTCGGCGTTCCCGTCCGCACGGCCGACTGGTCCGAGGCGGCCGCGGCGCTGTCCGCGCCGCTGGTCATCGCCACCACCCCGGCGGGGGCCACCGACGAACTGGCCGCCGCGGTGCCCGATGCCCCGGGCACCCTCTTCGACGTCCTCTACGACCCCTGGCCCACGCCCCTCGCGGCCGCCTGGTCGCAGCGCGGGGGCAAGCTCCTCGGCGGCCTGGACCTCCTGGTGCACCAGGCGGTCCTCCAGGTCGAGCAGATGACGGGGCGCACCCCGGGCCCGCTCGCCGCCATGAGGGCCGCCGGAGAACGGGCGCTCGCCGCCCGTTAGGCTTTCCACCTGCGTGTATTCACAGGGGGGCGGCATGGGCGAGCCGGGCACGGAACAGATACTGGCGTCGAAGTGGGACATCCCCTTCGTGGTGTTCGGGATGGTCCGGCTGGCGTTCGCCAACCTGCCCGTCTGGGCGAAGGTGATCGTCTTCGGGCTGGTCGGGTCCCTCGCCGTGTGGACGGGCATCACCTGGCTCCGCGAGCGGCGCCGGGCCGGCCGCGTCAGCCGCAGTGACCGAACGGGCTGATGTACTCGTCGTACATCACCGTGCGGCTCCAGTACTGCGTCGAGCCGTAGTACTGGACGCACTTGCCGTTGGCCCGCAGCTTCACGGGGCCCGCGTACGCGTTGTAGTCGCCCTCGTCGCGGGTGAAGTCCTCGTCGCCCTCGATCCGCAGGCCGGCGCCCACGGTGCCCTGGTTCCTGCCGCCGGTGACCACCGTGACCGCGCAGTTCTCGCCGGTCGAGGCGTTGTAGAGCAGGTGGACCGTGGCCTGCGGTCCGCCGGTGCCCTGGTACCAGCCCAGTTCCTGGGACTCCTGGACGAAGAAGCCCGGGCCGCAGGCGTCGGTCGGGCTCGCGGCCGCCGACGCGGTCGTGGCCGTGCCGCTCATGACGAAAACGGCGGCACCGGCCGTGATCAGAGCCCTGGTGATGTTGCGCAAGATTCCCCCTGTGAGCAAAAGAAAATGATCTTTCGCGAACCGCGGATGATACTCGCAGCGTGTCGGAACACCGTCAATTTCGGACGTCGGGCCGGAAACCGGGGGGATCAGGCGTCCGATAGCTGGACCGGGGCCCGGCAAACCCGTCCGGACATGGGAGGATCGGGTGAGGCGGGTCCGGGCCGCGCACCCCGATCGCGCCGTCGCTGTACCAGGCGCGAGCATGAGGAGCATCGTTGAGCAGGTTGCGTTGGCTGACCGCCGGGGAGTCGCACGGACCGGCGCTGGTAGCGACGCTGGAGGGCCTTCCCGCCGGCGTCCCGGTCACCACCGAGCTGGTGGCCGACCACCTGGCCCGGCGCCGGCTCGGCTATGGCCGCGGTGCCCGGATGAAGTTCGAGCAGGACGAGATCACCTTCCTGGGCGGTGTCCGGCACGGTCTGTCGCTGGGTTCCCCCGTGGCCGTCATGGTCGGCAACAGCGAGTGGCCCAAGTGGGAGACGGTCATGTCGGCCGACCCGGTGGACCCCTCGCTGCTCAAGGACACCGGCCGCAACGCGCCGCTCACCCGCCCGCGGCCCGGCCACGCCGACCTCGCCGGCATGCAGAAGTACGGCTTCGACGAGGCCCGGCCGATCCTGGAGCGCGCCAGCGCCCGTGAGACCGCCGCCCGCGTCGCCCTCGGCGCGATCGCCCGCTCCTTCCTCAAGGAGGTCGCCGGCATCGAGATCGTCTCGCACGTGGTGGAACTGGCCGCGGCCAAGGCCCCGTACGGCGTCTACCCGACCCCGGCCGACGTCGACAAGCTCGACGCCGACCCGGTGCGCTGCCTCGACGCCGACGCGAGCAAGGCGATGGTCGCGGAGATCGACCAGGCCCACAAGGACGGCGACACCCTCGGCGGCGTCGTCGAGGTGCTCGCCTACGGCGTCCCCGTCGGCCTCGGCTCGCACGTCCACTGGGACCGCCGGCTCGACGCCCGCCTCGCCGCCGCCCTCATGGGCATCCAGGCCATCAAGGGCGTCGAGGTCGGCGACGGCTTCGAGCTCGCCCGCGTGCCCGGCTCCCAGGCCCACGACGAGATCGTCTCCACCCCCGAGGGCCTCAAGCGCACCTCCGGCCGCTCCGGCGGCACCGAGGGCGGTCTGACCACCGGCGAGCTGCTGCGCGTACGCGCAGCGATGAAGCCCATCGCGACCGTGCCGCGCGCGCTGGCGACCGTGGACGTGGCCACCGGAGAGGCGACGGTGGCCCACCACCAGCGCTCCGACGTGTGCGCCGTGCCGGCCGCCGGCATCGTCGCCGAGGCCATGGTCGCCCTCGTCCTGGCCGACGCCGTCGTCGAGAAGTTCGGCGGCGACTCCGTCCCGGAGACCCGCCGCAACGTCCGGTCCTACCTCGACCACCTGCAGATCCGGTGACGGGCGGACCACTGGTCGTCCTCGTCGGCCCCATGGGGTCCGGCAAGTCCACGGTGGGGGCGCTGCTCGCCGAGCGGCTCGGCGTCCCCTACCGGGACACCGACGCCGACATCGTCGCGGCCGAGGGCCGGGAGATCTCCGACCTCTTCGTCGACGAGGGCGAGCCGTACTTCCGTGAGCTGGAACGGCAGGCGGTCGCCGCCGCCGTCGCCGGGCACACCGGAGTCCTCGCCCTCGGCGGCGGCGCCGTCCTCGACGAAGGCACCCGCGAGCTGCTCACCGGCCTGCCCGTCGCCTATCTGTCGATGGACGTCGAGGAAGCCGTACGGCGCGTGGGCCTCGGCGCCGCGCGCCCGCTGCTCGCCGTCAACCCGCGCCGCCAGTGGCGCGAGCTGATGGACGCGCGGCGCCCCCTGTACACCGAAGTCGCGCGCGTCGTGGTGGCCACCGACGACCGCACCCCCGAAGAGGTCGCCCAGGCGGTCCTCGACGCTCTGGAGTTGAAGGACGTATGACAGACCAGGTGACGCGCATCCAGGTCGGCGCCAGCGCCGGACACGAGGCGTACGACGTGCTCGTCGGCCGGCAGCTGCTCGGCGAGCTCGGCTCCCTGATCGGTACGAAGGCCCAGCGGGTCGCCGTGATCCACCCCGAGGCGCTCGCCTCGACCGGTGAGGCGCTGCGCGACGACCTCGCCGAGCAGGGCTACGAGGCGGTCGCCATCCAGGTGCCGAACGCCGAGGAGGCCAAGACCATCGAGGTCGCCGCCTACTGCTGGAAGGCGCTGGGCCAGTCCGGCTTCACCCGCACCGACGTGATCGTCGGCGTCGGCGGCGGAGCCACCACAGACCTCGCGGGCTTCGTCGCGGCCTCCTGGCTGCGCGGGGTGCGCTGGATCGCCGTACCGACCACCGTCCTCGCCATGGTGGACGCGGCCGTCGGCGGCAAGACCGGCATCAACACCGCCGAGGGCAAGAACCTGGTGGGCGCCTTCCACCCGCCGGCCGGCGTGCTGTGCGACCTCGCGGCGCTCGACTCGCTGCCGGTCAACGACTACGTCAGCGGCCTCGCCGAGATCATCAAGGCCGGATTCATCTCCGACCCGAAGATCCTCGACCTGATCGAGGCGGACCCGGCCGCGGCCCGCACGCCCGACGGCCCGCACACCGCGGAGCTCATCGTCCGCTCGATCCAGGTCAAGGCGGACGTCGTCTCCAGCGACCTGAAGGAATCGGGCCTGCGGGAGATCCTCAACTACGGGCACACCCTCGCGCACGCCATCGAGAAGAACGAGCGCTACAAGTGGCGGCACGGCGCGGCCGTCTCGGTCGGCATGGTCTTCGCCGCCGAACTCGGCCGGCTCGCGGGCCGGCTGGACGACGCGACCGCCGACCGGCACAAGGAGATCCTCGCCGCCGTCGGGCTGCCGCTCACCTACCGCGGCGACCAGTGGCCCAAGCTGCTCCAGACCATGCAGGTCGACAAGAAGTCCCGCGGCAACCTGCTGCGCTTCATCGTCCTCGACGGCCTGGGCAAGCCGACCGTCCTGGAGGGCCCCGACCCGGCGCACCTGATCGCCGCCTACGGCGAGGTGTCGGCGTGAGCCGCCCGGTGCTCGTGCTGAACGGCCCGAACCTGGGCCGGCTCGGCTCGCGCGAGCCCGACGTGTACGGGGCCACCTCGTACGCCGGACTGGTCGAGAGCTGCCGCACGCTGGGCGAGGAGCTCGGCTTCGACGTCGAGGTCCGGGAGACCAACGACGAGGGCGAGCTCGTGCGTTGGCTGCACGAGGCGGCGGACGGGAAGATCCCCGTGGTCATCAACCCGGGGGCCTTCACCCACTACTCGTACGCCATGCGGGACGCGGCCGCGCAGCGCACCGCGCCGCTGATCGAGGTGCACATCTCGAACCCGTACGCCCGCGAGGAGTTCCGCCACACCTCGGTCATCGCGGCCGTGGCCACCGGCACGGTGGCGGGCTTCGGCATCGGTTCGTACCGGCTGGCGCTGCGCGCACTGGCGGAGGAGATCTCCGCCTGACACCCTGCCTGGCGGTGCTGGTGGACGGTCTGGCCTCCGCGGTCATATAACGTTCTCGCATCAGTCGCCGGAACGAGACGGAGTGGCAGCGGATGCAGCAAGGAGTGGGGGGCGGGGGAGCGGGCTGGGGTCAGCCGGGTCCGCACCCGGCGGCGCCCCCGCAGCCGCCCATAACCCCGGCGCAGGGCTGGCCGGGCCAGCCCCCGCCGCAGCCCGGGCACCAGCCCCCGCCGCATTCGATGCCGCCCCTGTCGGAGGCCACCGGTCACATCCCGCTGCCGCCCGCGGTGGCGGGCACCGGAGGCGCCGTCCTCGCCGTGCTCCTGATCGGCCCGGCGGGCGCCGGCAAGACCACCGTGGCCCGGCACTGGGCGAGCACCCGGCCCGTGCCGACCGCCCACGTCAGCCTCGACGACGTCCGCGAGTGGGTGTGCTCGGGCTTCGCCGACCCGCAGGCGGGCTGGAACGAGCACTCCGAGGCCCAGTACCGGCTCGCCCGCCGCACCTGCGGCTTCGCCGCACGCAACTACCTGGCGAACGGCATCTCCTGCATCCTGGACGACGCCGTCTTCCCCGACCGGCCCGTGGTCGGGCTCGGCGGCTGGAAGCGGCACGTGGGCCCCACGCTGCTGCCGGTGGTGCTGCTGCCCGGCCTGGAGATCGTCCTGGAGCGCAACGCGGCCCGCTCCGGCAACCGCAGGCTCTCCGACGAGGAGGTCGCGCGGATCCACGGCCGGATGGCCGGCTGGTACGGCTCAGGCCTGCCGATCATCGACAACTCCCACCTCGACGTCGAGGGCACCGCACGCGCCCTCGACGAGGCGCTGGCCCGCGCCCTGACAGGGCAGTAGGCACGGCCGTCCGCGCCCCGTCCGGACGCGCTCACCAGGCCGGATCCGTGGGGCGCTCGTACGCTCGAAGACATGTCAGACGTGTACGCCGCCCGCCGGGGCCTGCTTCGCGACCGATGCGCCGCCGCGGGAAACGCCGCCGCACTGATCACGCGTCCGGCGAACGTCCGCTACCTCTCCGGGGCGTCCCCGCTCGGTGCCGTACTGCTGGTCGGGCCCACCGATGACGTGCTGTTCTGCGCCGGCGCACCCACCGGGGAGGCCGACGAGGGGCGGCTCGACGAGCACCTCAGGGTCTCCGTGCTGGACAACCCCGGCGCGGACCCGGCCGTCGCGGCCGCCGACATGGCCGCCGGAGTACGGGCCGACTCGCTCGCGGTGGAGGAACACCACCTCACGGTCGGCCGCCACCGCGCCCTGCGCTCGGTGGCGCCCAAGCTGCGCCTCGCCGACCTGGGGACCGCGGTGGAGCAGCAGCGCCTCATCAAGGACGAGGAGGAGATCGCCTGCCTGCGGATCGCCGCCGAGATCGCCGACCAGGCGCTCGGCGAGCTGCTGGAGTCCATCCTCGTCGGGCGCACCGAACGGCACCTGGCCCTGGAGCTGGAACGGCGGCTCGTCGACCACGGGGCGGACGGCCCGGCCTTCCCGACCTCCGTAGGCACCGGCCCGCACTCGGGCCGCTCCCGCCACCGGCCCTCCGACCGCCGGGTGGAGGAGGGCGACTTCCTCTCGGTCTGCCTCGGCGCCAACTACCGCGGCTACCGGTGCGAGATCGGCCGGACCTTCGTGATCGGCACCAGTCCCGCGGACTGGCAGATCGCGCTGTACGACCTCGTGTTCACCGCCCAGCGGGCCGGCCGAGAGGCCCTGCTGCCCGGTGCGGCGTACCGGGACGTGGACCATGCCGCACGCTCCGTCCTGGACTCCGCGGGCCACGCGGAGGCCCTTGCTCCGTCGACCGGACACGGCGTGGGCCTCGAAATCGACGAGGACCCGCAGCTTGCACCTACGGCAATGGGTAAACTGGACGCTTGCGTGCCGGTCACCGTCGAACCGGGGGTTCACCTCCCGGGCCGGGGAGGTGTCCGGATCGATGACACGCTCGTCGTGCGCCCCGAGGCGGACGGCGGTCCAGAGCTACTCACCATTACGACCAAGGAGCTGCTCGCGCTCTAGCCCGCTCCGCCGGGCTGTGCGCGCACCCGTGGTCTTCCAGTGCAGGAGATTCCGCAACCGTGGCTTCCACGAACGACCTCAAGAACGGCATGGTGCTGAAGCTCGACGGGGGCCAGCTCTGGTCCGTCGTCGAGTTCCAGCACGTCAAGCCCGGCAAGGGCCCGGCCTTCGTGCGCACCAAGCTCAAGCACGTGCTTTCCGGCAAGGTCGTCGACAAGACGTTCAACGCCGGCACGAAGGTCGACACGGCCACGATCGACCGCCGCGACATGCAGTTCTCGTACATGGACGGCGACTACTTCGTCTTCATGGACATGGACACGTACGACCAGCTCATGGTCGACCGCAAGGCCGTCGGGGACGCCGCCAACTTCCTGATCGAGGGCTTCACCGCCTCCGTGGCCCAGCACGAGGGCGAGGTGCTCTACGTCGAGCTCCCGGCCGCGGTGGAGCTCAAGGTCAAGCACACCGACCCGGGCGTCCAGGGCGACCGCTCCACCGGTGGCACCAAGCCCGCCACCCTGGAGACGGACTACGAGATCCAGGTCCCGCTCTTCATCACCACGGGCGAGACGGTCAAGGTCGACACCCGCACCAGTGACTACCTCGGCCGGAAGAGCGGCAACTAACCCGTGGCTGCTCGGAGCAATGCGCGCAAGCGCGCCTTCCAGATCCTTTTCGAGGCCGACCAGCGCGGGGTGCCCGTCCGCGAGGTCCTCGCGGACTGGATCCGCCACTCGCGGTCGGACGACCGTCAGCCGCCGGTCAGCGCCTTCACGATGGATCTCGTCGAGGGGTACGCCGACAAGGTGAACCGCATCGACGACCTGATCGTCACCTACGCCGTGGACTGGGAGCTCGACCGCATGCCGGTCGCGGACCGGAACATCCTGCGGCTCGGTGCCTACGAGCTGATCTGGGTGGACGACACCCCGGACGCCGTGGCCATCGACGAGGCCGTCCAGCTGGCCAAGGAGTTCTCGACGGACGAGTCCCCCTCGTTCGTGAACGGGCTGCTGGCCCGGTTCAAGGACCTGAAGCCGAGCCTGCGCCGCGAGTAGCCTCCGGCGGTTCGGCACAAAGCGGAGGCCGACCACCCCGATGACGGTGGCGCCGGCGGCCTTGCCGAGCTGGACGGCGGCGCTGCCGACCCCGCCGGCGGCCGCGTGCACG
>NZ_JBEZKE010000024.1:0-107080 GCF_040651555.1 Streptomyces sp. NPDC048424
GCCATGAGAATTACTCCAATAAATAGGGGGTGGGGGAAAGAATCGAAGGACAGTGGTGAAATGTCTGTTTTGTCCGTCTGGTTAAAAGACTGACCTCCGCACTTCACGACGCTGTCCGCCGACTGTCACAGGCGCGTGACAGGCCCCCTGGTGCCGGTACGGCCCGCCGCCCGTCACGGCGGGCTGCCCGAGCGGCTACCCCGCGTTACGAGAGCGTGGCGAGTTCGCCCAGGGCGCGGGCTGCCGGCGCCGGGTCGACCAGCCACTTCAGGTGGCTGCCCTCCAGCGTGCGGACGTCGTACGGGTTGTCCGGCGTCAGCTCGTCGCCCTCGCGGATCAGCCGGTCCTGGAGGGCGAGGGGCAGGCTCGCGTCGTCGGCCAGGCGGATGTAGGTCCTCGGTATACGGCCCCAGGTCGCGGCCTGCGCCCGGTCGGCGGGGCCGCCGGCGTCCAGGTTCTCGTCGGGCTGGAAGGTGTTCAGGAAGGCGAGGAACTGCTCGTCGGTGCCGTCGGCGAAGAAGGCCGCCTTGAACGCCGCGAGCGCGTCCGGGTTCGCGGTGCGGAAGTTGACGCGGAGCAGGCCGAGGTCGGCAGGGTTGCCGGCCAGCGCCGAGGCGAAGGCGGCGGGGTCGACCCCGGCCATCTCCGGCTCGGCGTAGTAGTCGCCGACGTCGAGACGGACCGGGCACCAGGCCGAGACGTAGACGATGCGGTCGATCAGGTCCGGGCGCGCGTTGGCCGCGGCCGTGGCCGTGATGCCGCCGCGGCTGTGGGAGACGAGGATCACGGGGCCGTTGCGCTTGGCCCGTTCCAGGATCCCGATCAGGTGCGCGGCGTTGTCGGCGAGCGTGACGCCCTTGATCGCGCCGGGCGCGGTGGCGAGGCCTCCGGGATCCTGCGGCGCCTGGTAGGCGGGGGTGAAGGTCGCCTGGAAGCCGTGGCCGGGCAGGTCGACGGCGACCGAACGGTGCCCGAGGAGGCCGAGTTCGCCCTGGAGGGGCGCGAAGGAGAAGGAGTTCGCGAAGGCTCCGTGGACCAGTACGTACGTCGGTTGCATCTGTGTGCTCACTTTCCGGCCGCCGCGGTTCGGCGGCGGCCATGACGGGGCTCCGGCTCGGCGAGCCGGTGCAGGGCCGGGGAACGGGTCGGCTCGGCTCGGCCCTACGGGATCAGTCCGATGTCCGGCGCAGGACCAGGCAGAGGAAGCCGAAGCTGTCCCGGTACGTGTGCAGCCACTCCGAGCGCTGGGTGGTGGCCGTCTCCAGCACCTGTGCGGCGGCCGGATCCTCGGGGTGGTCCAGGGCCCATGCGGCCAGCGTGCCCCAGCAGGCCCACTCGTAGGCGTCCAGCTCACTGCGGGTGCTGACATGGCCGTGGACGGGGGTCCATCCGTCGGCGACGACGAGGTCCACCGTGGTCGCCAGGTCGGCGAGGTCACCGAACATCTCGACGGCCTCGGGTGAAGGGGTACGGTCCCAGAACGCCTCGCCGATCAGGACGCGGCCGCCGGGAGCCAGGTGCTCGCGGGCCGCCGCGAGGGTGGGGAGAAGGCCGCCGAAGGCGTGCGTGGCGCCGACGCTGATCACCAGGTCGAACGGCTGCGCGGAGACGAAGTCCGCGGCCTCCTGTCGGTGGAGGAGCAGGCGCTCGTCGACTCCGAGTCCGCTCGCTGTCCGGCGGGCCTGCGTCAGGGCGGCTTCGGAGACGTCGACGCCCTCGGCGTGCAGCCGCGGGCGCGTGGCCAGGGCGCGCAAGAGCCATTCCGCCGTGCCGCATCCGAGGTCGAGCACGCGCTCGTCGCCACGCGGCAGGCCGCGTTCGAGCAGCAGGGCGACCGATTCGTCGGCGAGCGGGGACTTTATCGGGTGGTCGGCGTGGGCGATCATGGAGATCAGTTCGCGGCTGACCGGCGCGGCGTGCCCCGTGTCGAGGAGCAGCTTCGCGGCCACCGCCGTCCCGTCGGTGCGGATCGTGTCGGCGACGGCCTTCGCCCGTGCTTGCGTCTCGGGGGTCAGGGCGGTCCTGAGTGCGGCTGACAGGGATGCGAAGGTCGGGGTGGGGCCGTCGTGTGCCGCGCCGATGCCCAGGTCGGCCACGCGGGCGGCCCAGTGCGGCTGGTCCACGAACTGGGGTACCACCACCTGGGGTGCACCGGCTCGGGCGGCGGTGGTCGTGGTGCCGGCGCCGCCGTGGTGTACGACGGCCGCGACGCGGCGGAACAGGGACTGGTGGTTGACGTCGCCGACGGCGAAGCAGTCGTCCGCGTCGTCCGACAGGCCCAGGTCTGCCCAGCCGCGGGAGACGAGCACGCGGCGGCCCTGCGCGCGGGCCGCCTCGACGGTCGTGCGGGCGATGTCGGTGGCCGTGCTCATGGGCATGCTGCCGAACCCGACGTACACCGGTGGGGTGCCGGCGTCCAGGAACGCTTCCAGGTCGGCGGGCAGGGGGCGTTCGTCGGGCAGGATCCATGCGCCGGTCTGTACGAGGTCGAGGTCGGTCAGGTGCTGCCACGGGCCCAGGACCGGGTCCGCGGCCAGCCACGGCCGTTCGGTGAGGACGTGGTCGCGGACGTTGTCCACCGGTGCGAGGCCGATCGCCGTACGGTGGGCGTTGAGGGGCTTGAGGTAGAGGGCGTTGACCTTCTGGGCGTCCAGGTCCCACAGGGCCTGGTGGTCGGTCATGTCGGGCGGAGCGGGCGGGCCGGGCCGCGGCGAGGGCCGGTAGTGCGCGGAGGGCATCTCGAACGGGTGGAAGCCGGCGTACACGTAGCGGATGCCCAGTTTCTCGGCGACCGAGCGGGCGCCGGCCGGCATCAGGCCGCTCGCCACCAGCACGTCACAGTCCTCGGCCGCCCTGGCGACCGTGTCGAAGTGCGCGGCGACGAGCTCGGCCGCGAAGGCGGCCGCGTCCGACGGCGGTGCTCCCGTGCGCAGCGCGCGGACGTCCCGTCCGAAGGGCACCAGTTCGGCGCCGACGCCGGCCAGCAGTTCCGCGAACTCCTCGTCGGGCGGTGCGCACACGCGTACTTGCGCGCCGAGTGTTCGCAACTGCGCCGCCAGGGCCGCCAGCGGCGCGATGTCGCCGCGCGATCCGTATGCCATCAACAGCACGCGCATGTCGTGTTTCTCGTTTCTGTGGTGGTGGGGGGGAGGGTGGGGAGGGTGGCGGCCTCGGCGACCGAGACGTGCCGGAGCTCCATGACGTGTGCGGGTTCGGGCAAGGTGATGGCTTTCGTGGTCGGCCGACGGGGCGCCGGGCGGCGGCTGATGAGGCTGCGTCAGGCCGTGGTGCGCTGACTCCAGCGGTCGAGGGCGGCGTAGGCCGGGATCCACCGGGTGGTGCAGGCGGCGTACGCGGGTGCGGGCAGCCGGGCGAGGAGCCCGGCCGCTGTCGGTGCGTCGGCGCCGTCCAGCAGCCACGGCAGCAGCAGCGGTGCGTCCCGGTCGATGTGCCGGGCCTGGACCCGGCTGAAGTGGCCCCACTGTTCGGCTGTCAGCATCCGTTGGACCAGCGGGAGCGCCGTTTCCTCCTCGTGCTGGAGGTGGCCGGCCAGGCCGCGGGTCAGTGCGTCGGCGAGCTGGCCCAGCCGCAGCGAGCCGGCTCCGGGGTCGGTCAGTGCGCCGTCGATGGCCTCGATCACCGGGGTGATGGCGGCGTGTTCGGCTTCCATCACCTCCAGCAGCGCCAGGTCTTTCGGCCGGCCGGCCAGGTTCTGGCGCAGCGGCGGCCACAGTGCGTCGTCCTGGGCCGTGTGGTGGGCGTGGAGTGCCTTCTTGAACAGCGTCCAGCCGGCGGCGGTGGCCAGCACCTGCCTCGGGTCACGGTCCGCGGCGGTGGTGATCCGGTCCAGGTGGGCCAGTTCGCGGCGCAGGGCAGCGTGCATCGCGTACGTGACGCTCAGGTCGACGGCGTCGCTCATGGGCCTGCGGATGGGGGGTGTCGCACGCGTGACTGCATGCCTTAAACGATCTTGTGGTTCGCACGTAAGATCAAGGAACATTTGTGCGCGGTTCGATAACCGTTGGCTTATCGACGAAGGGCCGGGGGCCGGTGGAGCTGCGGGACATCGAGATCTTCCTGGTGCTGGCCGAGGAGCTGCACTTCGGGCGGACCGCTCAGCGGCTGCACGTCTCCCAGGCGCGTGTCAGCCAGGCCATCAAGAAGCAGGAACGGCGCATCGGTGCCGAGCTGTTCGCCCGCACCAGCCGCACGGTGCGTCTGACGGAGATCGGCCGCCAGTTCCGCGACGATCTGCAGCCGGTCTACGCGGGCCTGCACGAGTCCCTGGAGCGGGCCCAGCTGGCGGCCCGCGGCATCACGGCGGAGCTCCGCGTCCACCTGATGCCCTTCAACGTCGTGGATCTGTACCCCTACTGGAAGGCGTTCCGCGCGCGGTATCCGCACTGGGGACTCCAGATCCGCCAGGCGACCTTCACCGATGTGTTCGGCCAGCTGCGCAGCGGTGCGATGGACGTGATCGTCGCCTGGCTGCCGGTGGAGGAACCGGACTTCACCGTCGGACCGACCCTGTGCACCGATTCGCGGATCCTCGCGGTGGCCGCCGATCACCGGCTCGCGGAGCGGGACTCGGTGCCGCTGGAGCTGCTCGCCGACTTCCCGCACGGCACCGCCCAGGGCCTGCCGGACTACTGGGAGGACAGCTACCTGCCCTTCCACACCCCACGGGGCCGCTCGATCGAGCGGATCACGTCCGCGGCATCGGACAACGCCGATCAGCTGATCAACCACGTCGGCATGGGCGAGATCATCCACACCTTCCCCGGCCATGTCACCCGGCACTGGGGCATGCCGAACATCCGTTGGCTTCCCCTTCCCGACATGGCGACGATGCGTTTCGCCCTGGTCTGGCGGACCGAGGCCGAGAACGACCTCATCCGCGCGCTGGCCGGCACGGTACGGGACCTCGGCGTGTTCCGTTTCTGACGGGGCGGCGCATTCCCCGGACCGCGGGGGTCATTCCGCGGCCCAGCGCTGTGTGATCAGTGCGGCCTGCTCCCGCAGCGCCGCGATCAGTTCCTGGGCGGCGCCGGCCGAGGTGGACCGCAGTAAGGCGACGCTGATCTCGCGGGCGAGGTCGGGGTGGGCCAGGGGGCGTACCGCCAGGTCGGGCCGGTGGTACCCGAGGGCGAGGCGCGGGACGAGGGCGACGCCCGTGCCCGCCGCCACGAGGCCCTGGACGACCGCGTAGTCGTCGGTGCGCATCACGTGCAGGGGCTCGTACCCCTCCTGGGCGCACGCCCAGGCGAGCACGCGGTCGCAGGGGTCGTGGGGGTCGGCGGCGCCCACCCACGCGGTGTCGCGCAGTTCGGCGAGGGGGACCCGGTCCAGCGATGCGCACGGGTGGTCCTCCGGCATGACCAGGAGGAGCGGATCGGCCAGCAGGGGGTGGACCTCGAAGTCCTCTTCGAGGTCGAGGCGGTCGCCGGGCTGGGAGAAGACGAGGGCGGCATCGAGCTCCCTGGCGCGCAACCCGCGCAGCAGCAGCGGAAGTTCGCCTTCGGTGAGGGAGATGTGCACCCCTTGGCGGTGGAGGCGCTTGACCGCGGGCGCCAGCAGCAGGGCGCCCGCGGTGGGGAACGTGCCGATGTGCAGGGTGCGCGTGCCGCGCTCGGCGAGGCCGCGCACCTCCAGCTCGGCCTGGCGCAGTCGCTCGAGCACGGCCTCGGCGTGCGGCAGCAGGGCTTCGCCGAGTTCGGTCAGCGTGGCGCCGCGCGGTCCGCGCTGGACGAGGCGGGCGTCGAAGTGGGCTTCCAGGGCGGCGAGGTGGTGGGTGATCGTGGGCTGGCTGTAGTGCAGTGCGCGGCCGGCGGCGGCGAGCGAGCCCTCCTGCGCGATGGAGCGCAGTACCTGCAGATGCCTGACGTCGAGCATATAGACATCCTATGGAGGGGTAACGAAAAGTCCACCCTTCTTCGATGGCTCGGGGGCTGTCACGCTCCCCGGGTGAACATGAGAACCACCGATCAGCGCACCCACTCCCCCACCGGCCCCGGCGTCGGCGCCGGCCAGCTGTGCGCACCGTACGCCGAGGCGGTGCTGCGCCATGCCGGACGGGACTGGCTGAGGCTGAACGTCCCCGGCCACGCCGCGACGCCCGGCTCGGACCTCGCCGGTTTCTTCGGGCCGCGGATCACGGCCCTGGACTTCCCGCCGCTGCTCGACGGCATCGACCTCGGCCCGGACACCCCGCTGGACCGGGCCCTGGAGCTGGCGGCCGAGGCCTGGGGCGCGCGGCGCACGTGGTTCCTGACGAACGGCGCTTCGCAGGGCAATCAGATCGCCTCGATGGTCGCCCCCGCGCTGGGGCGCACGCTCGTCGTGCAGCGCAGTGTGCACTCCAGCGTGATCGACGGGCTGGTGCTGTCCGGCATGGACGCCGTGTTCGTCCAGCCGTCCGTCGACCCCGAGCAGGGCATCGCCCACGGGGTGAGCGCCGCGGACGTGGCGGCGGCGCTCGAGCGGACTCCGGACGCGGCCGCCGTGTACATCGTCTCCCCCAGCTACTTCGGGGCGGTCGCCGACGTGCGTGCCATCGCGGACGCCGCCCATGCCGCGGGAGTCCCGCTGATCGTCGACGAGGCGTGGGGATCGCACTTCGGTTTCCATCCCGGGCTTCCCGCGCGTGCGCTGTCCCTGGGCGCCGACCTGGCGACCTCCAGTACGCACAAGCTGGCGGGCAGCCTGACGCAGTCGGCGATGCTGCACCTGGCGGAGGGGCCCTTCGCGGACCGGCTCGAGCCGCTGGTGGACCGGGCGTTCCGGCTCGTCCAGTCCACCAGTGCGAGTGCCCTGCTGACGGCGTCGCTGGATCTCGCCCGCAGGAGTCTGGTCACCGGTGCGCAGGGGACGGGCGGCTCGGTCGAGGCCGCGGACACGGTGCGGGGCGTGGTGCGCGCGCTGGGCCGCTTCACGGTGGTGAGCGACGGGTTCCACGCCTTCCCGGACATCGTCGGCGCCGATCCGCTGCGGATCGCGATCGACACCCGCGCCGGCGGGATCGCGGGCCACGAGGCCAGGCGACGGCTCTTCCGGGACCACCAGATCATGGTCGAGGTGGCGACCGACGCGGCGATCGTCGCCGTGATCGGTGCGGGGTCCGCCCCCGACACCGACCGGTTCGTCGAAGCGCTGCACACCCTGCCCTCCCCGCTGACCGACTCGGCGGGCGTCGCCGGGGGCGTGCTGCGGCTGCCGGAGCCCGGTCCTGCGAAACTCACCGCCCGCGAGGCGTTCCTGAGTCCCGCCCGGGTCGTTGCCGCGGAAGAGGCCGTCGGACGGATCTCCGCGGACACGCTGGCCGCGTACCCGCCGGGCATCCCCAACGTCCTGCCGGGCGAGGTCATCACCGCCGAGGTCGTCCGGTTCCTCCAGCGGACCGCGGCCGCGCCGAACGGCCACGTCCGCGGTGCGCTCGACCTGGGCGTGACGCGCCTGCGCGTCGTCGCCTGAGACACCGGGCGGGCCCGGCGTTCCGCCCGGCGCCCCCACGCTCCCCTTCCCCACGGTCCCCTTCCCCGCGCGCCTTTCCCCGCGCTCCCCCGCGCCCTTTTCCCCCGCACACCGTCCCCGAGAGAGAGCACAGCCATGGCCGCACGCACAACGACCCGACGGACGCTCGCCGCCGTCCTCGCCGCAACCAGCGCCGTCCTGCTGCTGGGTGCCTGCGGCGACCAGACCGAGGCGGGCCGCAGCCCCGGCGCCGACGGAGCCGGCGCCGCGAAGAGCGACGCTCCCCTGTTCGCCAAGCTGCCCGCGGACATCCGGGCGGCCGGTGTCATCAAGGTCGGCACGGACGCCACGTACGCCCCGATGGAGTTCATCGAGAACGGAAAGATCGTCGGTGTCGACCCGGACGTCGCCGAAGCGCTCGGCAGGCATCTGGGCGTGAGGTTCGTCTTCACCAGCGGCACCTTCGACAGCCTCGTCACCTCCCTCAACTCCGGACGGCAGGACGTCGTGATGTCGTCGATGTCCGACACCTCGGCCCGCCAGCAGGGTCTGGACGACAAGGGGCAGAAGACCGGCAACGGCGTCGACTTCGTCGACTACTTCGTCGCGGGCTCCGTCGTCTACGTCCAGAAGGGCAACCCCCAGCAGATCGGCTCCATCGCCGATCTCTGCGGGAAGAGGACCGCCGTACAGCGGGGCACCACCTTCGAGGAGGTGGCCAGGACCCGGTCGAAGGAGTGCGAGGCCGCCGGGAAGCCGGCCATCGCGATCGAGTCCTTCCCGACCGACGCCGAGGCGCAGACACGCGTCAAGGCGGGCGGCGCCGTCGCCGGGATCAACGACTACCCCGTGGCCGCCCACCTGGCCCTCAAGGCCGACGGCGGAAACGCCTTCGAGGTCGTCGGCAACCAGATCGGGGCCGGGCCCTTCGGGATCGCCGTGGCCAAGGACAACCCCGAACTGCGCGACGCCCTCAAGGCCGCGCTGGCGGCCAGCATCGCCGACGGTTCGTACCAGAAGGCACTCGACAAGTGGGGTGCGGGCACGGGGACGATCGCCTCGGCGAGCGTCAACGCCGGCTCCTGACCCCCAGCACGCTGAAGGGCAGTCGTAGTAGCTGACGAAATCGACAGGTCTCCCGCCGAGCGGCGCCCGCCCCGGCGGGGGTCCCCCCACAGGCCGGCACGGCCGTGCCGGCCATCACGGCGGTTCCGGTCCGCCACCCCGGACGCTGGGCTGGGGTGGGTTTGCCCGTCAGGGGGTTGGGGGTGGGGGGTCCGGGTTCTTGGGGTCGCGGTCGTTGGTTTTGCCGGGGGGTTCGTCCGGGGAGGGGCCGATGCGGATCTCGAACTCGCCCGCGTACTTCTCGTGGCCCGCGATCACGGCTTCCTCCACCGCCTCCTCGGCGAGTTCGCTGCGGACGATCAGCGGGTCCTGGCGGAGGTCGCGCAAGAGGGCCCAGCACATGCCGATCATCACCAGGACGAACGGGGCCGCGACCAGGATCGTCAGGTGTTGCAGGCCCGCGAGGGCGTCGCCCTTGCCCTCGCCGACGAGCAGCATCACGGCCGCCACGCCACCGGTGACCACGCCCCAGAAGACGACGATGAACCGGGCGGGTTCGAAGGTGCCCCGCTGGGAGAGGGTGCCCATCACGATCGACGCCGCGTCGGCGCCGGAGACGAAGAAGATGCCGACCAGGACCATCACCAGCAGGCTCATCACGCCCGCGATCGGGAACTCCTGGAGCACGCCGAAGAGTTGCGCCTCGGGCGTGGTCGCGCCGGTGAGGTTTCCCTGCTCCTTCAGGTGCATGGCCGTACCACCGAAGATGGCGAACCAGACCAGGCTCACGGTGCTGGGCACCAGGATGACTCCGCCGACGAACTGACGGATCGTACGGCCCCGGCTGATGCGGGCGATGAACATGCCGACGAACGGCGTCCAGGAGATCCACCAGGCCCAGTAGAAGACCGTCCAGCTGCTCAGCCATTCGGCGACGTCACCGCCGCCGGTGGACGCCTCGGTGCGGCCGATCAGCTGGGGCAGTTCCTCGAAGTACGCGGCGAGGGAGGTGGGGATCAGGTCGAGGACCAGGATGGTGGGGCCGACGACGAACACGAAGGCCGCGAGGATGACGGCCAGCACCATGTTGATGTTGGAGAGCCACTGGATGCCCTTCTCCACGCCGGAGACGGCGGAGAAGACGAAGCAGACGGTCAGCACGCCGATGATGGCGACGAGCAGCCCCGTCCCGGCCTTGCTCAGCCAGCCCACCTCGTGCATGCCGCTGCCGATCTGGAGCGCGCCGAGTCCAAGCGACGTCGCGGAGCCGAACAGGGTGGCGAAGATCGCCAGGATGTCGATCACCCGGCCGGGTGCGCCCTCGGCGCGCTCCTTCCCCAGGAGCGGGACGAAGACGGCGCTGATCGTCTGGCGTCTGCGGCGCCGGAAGGTGCTGTACGCGATGGCCAGGCCGACCACCGCGTAGATGGCCCACGGATGCAGCGTCCAGTGGAAGAGCGTGGTGGCGAGCGCCGTCTGCATGGCGTCCGCCGAGTCGGCGGGGTCGGTGCCCGGCGGCGGGGTGGTGAAGTGCGCGAGGGGTTCGCTGACGCCGTAGAACATCAGGCCGATGCCCATGCCGGCGCTGAACATCATGGCGACCCAGGAGACGGTGCTGAACTCCGGTTTCTCGTGCTCCTGGCCCAGTTCGATGCGTCCGTACCGGCTGATGGCGAGCCAGAGCGCGAAGACGACGAACCCCGAGGCGGCCAGGACGAACGCCCAGCCGCCGTTGTGCATCAGGCCGTTCAGCAAGGTGTCGGAGACGCTCTCCAGCGAGCCGGTGGCCGTGACGCCCCAGATCACGAAGCCCAGGGTCAGCACGGCCGTCACGCCGAAGACCACCTTGTCGGTGACGGGTGCCTTGTCCTCGTGGGGGTGGCCGCCGGGCAGGGCCGCCTTCACGGGCAGCCGCGTCCTCTGCCTGCGTTTACGTTGCTCCTGGGACACAGGCGGCACCTTTCGCGATCACGGCCGATGGCTTCGGGTATCCCGTACCACGGCGTGCGCACCTGTCCCGGCATCAACAGGCGTCGTTCGGGCGCTCCGGTGTGCGTGATAGGCCGCACGGGTGTCGAGGAGCGGCGCCGACGGCTGCCGTGTCGCTGCCGGGGTTACCTGCCGGCCAGTCCCGCGTTGGCCCCGCCGCGCAGGTCCGCGAACCCCTGCGCGATGACGGCGGCCGGTTCCAGGCATGCCGTGCGGGTGTCCGCTGCCGTCGGCCCGGTGGCGCATCCCAGGGTTTCGTAGGTGCGGACCGCGGCTTGGAGTTTGCGGGCGGCGGAATCGAGCGTCGCGAATCCCTGGCGGCCGTCGATCTCGGTCAGGGCCAGGCCGGCGGCGTCGGACGTGGCGGCGGCTGCCGCCTTGCACTTCGCGGTGAACATCTGGGGCGATGACGTCGAGCAGGGAGAGTTCGCCCCCGCACCGAACTGCCGTTCATCCGCCGAGATGCGCTTCTCGACGGCGAGCTTCACCTTCTCGGCGGCCTGTGCCTTCGCCGAGACCGGCTCCGCCGACGGCGCGGAGGACGCGGCGGAGGAGGAGGCGGCCGAGGCGGCGGCCGAGGGCCGGTCCGAGGCCTTCGCCCCTTCGGAGTCGCTGCATCCCGTGACGAGCAGAGCCGACACACCCAACACGGCGGCTGCTCGCACCGCTTGCCACTTCATCTTCCGCTCCCCCTGTAACCGGTCGCGTCACCCTACCCGAGGGGGCGGTACAAGATCGGAGAGGCTTCAGGAGCGGGTACGCAGGCCCTGCGCCCGGCCGCGGCGATGCAGGGTGTGCAGGGTGAGGGCGGCGGTGGCCGCGGTGAGGATTCCCGCCGTCATGAATCCGTCGCGTGAGCGCCAGGAGAGCACCGACCAGCTGGACTGTGCGGAGAGCACCGAGCCCGTGCTGAGCCAGGAGCCGGCGCAGAGCAGGGAGAGGGAGGAGCCGATGGACGCGGCGGAGAGGGCCGAGCCCACCGAGCCGACCGACAGCACCGAGCCGACGGACCCGATCGACAGCACCGAACCCACCGATCCGATCGACAGGATCGAGTCCTTGGACCAGAGGGAGAGGTAGGACCCGTCCTTCCGGCACCACGGGTTCGCCGACGCATGTGGTGGGCGCATGGCATTCAGTGTGTCACGCGAGCGGTCCCCCGCACGTGCTGCCGCCGGGTGCGGCAGCACAGCGGGGTGGTGTGGTCGCCGGGTCAGATGACGCCCTGCGCCAGCATCGCGTCCGCGACCCGCTCGAAGCCGGCGATGTTCGCGCCGGTGACGTAGTCGCCCGGGGCGCCGTACCGTTCGGCGGTCTCGTGGGCGACGGCGTGGATGGAGCGCATGATGGCGGCGAGCTCGTCCTCCACCCGCTGCGCGCTCCAGGCCACCCGGCCGGCGTTCTGGCTCATCTCCAGGGCGCTGACCGCGACCCCGCCCGCGTTGGCGGCCTTGCCGGGCCCGAAGGCGACCCCGGCGTCCTGCAGGATCCGTACGGCCTCGGGGGTGGTGGGCATGTTGGCGCCCTCGGAGACCGCCTTGACGCCGTTCGCGACGAGCGTGCGGGCGTCGTGGGCGTCGAGTTCGTTCTGTGTCGCGGAGGGGAAGGCCGCGTCCGCGGGGACCTCCCAGACGCGGCCGCCGGGCACGTACCGTGCCGAGGACCCGCGCCGCGCCGCGTACTCGCTGACGCGCCCGCGCTCGACTTCCTTGATCTGCTTGAGCAGGGCGAGGTCGATGCCCTTGTCGTCGACGACGTAGCCCTGGGAGTCGGAGCAGGTCAGCGGGTTCGCGCCGAGCTGCTGGAGCTTCTCGATGGTGTAGAGGGCGACGTTTCCGGAGCCGGAGACCACCGCGGTCAGGCCGTCGAGGGATGCGCCGCGCACGTGCAGCATTTCGGCGGCGAACAGGACGCTGCCGTAGCCGGTGGCCTGCGGGCGGATCGCGGAGCCGCCCCAGTTCTGCCCCTTGCCGGTCAGGACGCCGGCCTCCCAGCGGTTGGTGATGCGCCGGTACTGGCCGAAGAGGTAGCCGATCTCGCGGCCGCCGACACCGATGTCCCCGGCGGGCACGTCGGTGTGCTCTCCGATGTGCCGGTGCAGCTCGGTCATGAAGGACTGGCAGAACCGCATGACCTCGGCGTCGGAGCGGCCGTGCGGGTCGAAGTCGCTGCCGCCCTTGCCGCCGCCGATCCCGAGGCCGGTCAGCGCGTTCTTGAAGATCTGCTCGAAGCCGAGGAACTTCACCACGCCGATGTCCACCGAGGGGTGGAAGCGCAGGCCGCCCTTGTACGGGCCGAGCGCACTGTTGAACTCGACGCGGTAGCCGCGGTTGACGTGGACCCGGCCGCGGTCGTCCTGCCACGGGACGCGGAAGAGGATCTGCCGCTCGGGCTCGGTGAGCCGCTCCACCAGGGCCACGGCCGGGTCGGCGTACTCGGGCCGGGCGGTGAAGACGGGGGCCAGGGTCTCGAGGACCTCCCGTACCGCCTGGTGGAACTCGGGCTGTGCGGGGTTGCGGCGCTCGATCTCGGCCCGCAGTGCTTCCAGCCTGTCCTTCGAGTCCTTCACGTGTGTCCCTCCAGGAAGTGCGCGGTGCGCGGACGACGGCAGGTGCATGATGCCCACGGGGCCGCGAATTCCGGTTGATTTCGAGTGCAGCGCGCCCCGAACACGCACTTTCGGAAAAGTTTTTCCGGAATGCGGCCCCTTTGCGGAGGCTACCGCGCACGGCGCTGCTCTGGGGAAAGCTTCTGTCCCGCGGACAAAAAACGTCCCCCCGTGCCGGTGCCCGTGCAGGCTTTCGTGAGCGCTCAGGCGTCGGGTGCGACGCCGCGGTCGGGTGCGCTCATGTCCCCGGTGGCGGGGATGCCGTCGGCGAGCCCGTAGCGCAGGTACACCGTGCCCTTCGGGCCGGCCGCCGGGGGCGTGAGGAGCGTGAGGTTGGTGGGTACCGCGCCGTCCTCGAACACCTTCTTCCCGACGCCGAGCACGATCGGGTGCACCCAGAGGTCGAGACGGTCGAAGAGCTTCTCGCGCAGGAGGGTCTGCACGAGGTCCAGGCTCCCGACGACCTTCACGTGCTCGTGCCGTTCACGGATCTCGCGCACCTCGGCGGCGAGGTCCGGGCCGATCCGGGTGGACCCGGCCCACGGGAGGTCGGGCCTGCCGCGGGAGGCCACGTACTTCGGGACGCTGTTGAAGAGCGCGGCGATCTCGCCGTCCTCGCCGCCCTTCTGGTGGGGCCAGTAGGCGGCGAAGATGTCGTACGTCCGCCGGCCGAGCAGGAGGGCGTCCGTGCCCTCGTACGCGGCACCGACCTGCGCCCCGGCGACCTCGTCCAGCAGGGGTGCCTGCCAGCCGCCGAAGGGGAACCCCGCCGGGTCCTCGTCGGGGCCGCCGGGCGCCTGCCCGACGAGGTCGAGGGTCGCGAACAGCTCGATTTCGATGAGGCCCATGGCGTGCTCCCGGTGAGTGGGTCGTCTCCGTCAAGAGATAGACCTGCGATCGCCCGCCCACTCATCGCCGCGCCGGGCCCCGGTTTCACCCGGTCGGAGGGGTGGAGCAACCTCACAGCGCCCTTGATTGCGGACAGTTTCGGTCCGCGATGGCAGGTGGGATCGGCGGGGCGCGGCACCCGGCCGTGGAGCGGGGGTGGGCAGCCGGCTCTGTCCGCCAGAGCGCTATGCCCCATTACGCACATATTCTGGGAAGTGTGATCGAGTCTGGACGGCCGCGGCTGCGTCGGCGCTACGGCCGGGGGTGGCTGGTACGACTGTCGCCGGTCATTCTGACCGTCGTGATCGCCAGCCTGGCCTACGCCACTCCGCGGGAGATGGCCTTCAGCCGGCTCCTGCCCGCGGCGCCGGCCCTGGCCGCCGCCATGTGGCCGGTCCTGCCCACCGTCCTGCTCGGGACGGTGTGCCTCTTCCTGATGGTCGGCCTCGGCTTCCTCTTCCCCGATCTGGGCACGTGGTGGACGGCCGCGGGGATCATCGCGGTCACCGTGGCCGCCGCGTACGGAAGCCATGTCCGCCTCCAGCGGGAGCGCACCCTCTTCCAGGTACGGCTCGTCGCCGACGCGGCGCAGCAGGTGGTGCTGAGCCCCATGCCGCACCGCCTCGGGAACATCGAGATCGAGTCGCTGTACCTCGCGGCGGCGGCGGAGGCCCGTATCGGCGGGGATTTCTACGAGGTGGTCGACACGCCGTTCGGGGTGAGGCTGCTCATCGGTGACGTGCGGGGCAAGGGTCTGCCGGCGGTGGGGGCGGCCGCGGCGATCGTCAATGCCTTCCGGGAGGCGGCGTACGGCGAGGTCGACATGGTCGACGTCGCGCGCCGGCTGGATGCCAGCAGTACCCGTTACAACGCCGCCTTCGCCCCCGACGGGCCGCTGGAACGCTTCGCCACGGCCCTGCTCGTCGAGATCCCGCGCGAGGGCAGTCGTATCCACATCCTCAACTGCGGGCACCCCCCGCCACTGCTCCTGAACCGCGGGAAACTCCGTGTCCTGGAGTCCGCCACCCCCTCGCCGCTGCTCAGCCTCGCGGAGTTGATCGGTGATCACTACACCGTCGACACCTTCGATTTCGCCCCCGGGGACCTGCTGCTCCTCTATACCGACGGGATCGCCGAGGCCCGCGCCCGTGACGGCGAGTTCTTCCCGCTGGCGGCCTGGATGGGCCGGCAGCCCCCGACACCGCCCCGCGAGCTGCTCACGGCTCTTCACGGCGACCTCCTGCGCTACAGCAGGGGACGCCTCGACGACGACATCGCCGCCCTCGCCGTACGCCTGTGCGAGCCCTGAGGGGCGCAGTCCCGGTGCGCGGTCACTGCGCCGGGGCCTGCCGCGGGGTGCGGGTGTCCGGGCGGAGGGCCAGGCCGGTGGGGGTGTTGAGGCCGGTGGAGTCCAGGGTGGTCTGGGCGCCGTCGGGGGGCACGCGCAGGACGCGGTTGTTGAAGCCGTCGGCCACGTAGAGGGTGGCGTGGCGGTCGACCGCGAGGCCGAGCGGGCTGCTCAGGCCGGTGGTGGGGACGGTGGTCTGGGTGCCGGTGCCGGCGGCGATCCTCACCACGCGGTTGTTGCCGCTGTCGGAGACGTAGAGGTCTCCCGTGGCGCTCAGGGCCAGTCCGGTGGGCTGTGAGAGGCCGGTGGTGGGGACGGTGGTCTGGCCGGTGCCGTCGGCCGGTACCTTCACCACGCGGTCGTTGACGAAGTCGGAGACGTAGAGGTCCCCGTCGGGTTCCAGGGCCAGGCCCCAGGGGTGCAGCAGGCCGGTGGTGGGGACGGTGGTCTGGCCGGTGCCGTCGGCGGGCACCTTCACCACGCGGTCGTTGAAGCTGTCGGCGATGTAGAGGTCGCCGACGGGGTCGACGGCCAGGCCCAGGGGGCGCGAGAGGCCGTCGGTGGGGACGGTGGACTGGCCGCCCCCGTCGGGGAGCAGCCGCACCACGCGGTTGTTGCCCGTGTCGGAGACGTAGAGGCTGCCGGTACGGTCGAAGGCCAGGCCCGTCGGGCGTACCAGGCCGTCCAGGGGGAGGGTGCTCTGGCCGCCGCCGTCGGGCAGGGTGACCACGCGGTCGTTGCCGTAGTCGGACACGTACAGCGGCGGGGAGGTGTGCGGGCGGGCGTCGTGGGGCTGGGTGGCGCCCACCGCGTGCGCGGGCAGCACGCACAGGAGCAGCAGTCCCGTGAGGGCGGCGAGGCCGCGGGGCAGCGGGCCGCGGGTCAGCGGTCGGCGGACCCGGCGGGCGGGGGCCGGGGGTTCCTGTCCGTGTGAGTCGGCCGGGACGCGTTCCACGATGCACCCACCTCGTGCGCGGGGGCCGGCCGTCGGTCGTGCCGGCCCGGTTCCGTCGACCCTAGGCGGCGGCCGCGAGCCGGTCCGCAGCCACGCCATCGGCGGCGGCGCGGGCCACTCCAATGCGCTGCCGCCCGTCACCCTCACCGGTCGGGGTGGCCCGCCCGTACGGGCCACCCCGCGGGAATCACTTCGACTGGTAGACGCCGAAGACGTCGAGCACCAGGTCGGCGTCCTGGTAGCCCTGGTTCCAGAAGGTGATGACGCCGTGGTCGCCGTCGCTCGCCTGCACCAGGTTCGGGACGGTCTCGCCGGCCGTCCAGTTCAGGGTGGAGGAGCCGGGGCGCGGCGCGGTGGGCGCGGCGGGTCCGCCTTCGGCCGGCAGCGGGTGGGGGCTCGGTGCCACCGAGAGGTATCCGGTGCCGCCGGTCTCGGTGACGGTGGTGTTCAGCACGTAGGCCTCGACGCCCGTCGCGGCCTCGGGCGTGAACCCCTGCGTGATGTACTCGCGGGCCCGGAACCGGCCGCCGGGCCAGCCGTAGGCCTCCTCGCGGGTGTCGAGCGTCCGGAAGGGGGTGAAGGGCAGGAAGGCGGCCTTGCTGTCCTTGCTGTAGTAGCCGACGACGTCGACCACCACGTGGGCCGGCATCCAGGACCCGTTGAACACCTTGATCGTGCCGTCCGCGGCCACCGGCACGATCACCGCGTTGGCCACCGTCTGGCCGGGCACGAAGTTCAGGTTCGACGCCGTGGGGACCGGCCCGCTGCCGGAAAAGGCGGTCAGGTGGCCCGGCCCCTGGGGTTCGGTCACCGTGACGTTCAGCGCCACGGCGGTGATGCCCTGGGGCACGCCCTGCAGGCCGCCGATCCGGGTCGTGAACGCGCTGCGCGCGGCGAGCTTGCCCCGGGGTGCGCCGAGTCCCTCACGGGTGTCCACGAACCGGGCGGGCGTCATCGAGGTGTAGCCGCCGGCCGAGGCACGGGTGAAGTAGCCGGTGACGTCGGCGATCAGGTCGACCGGCTGCGGGCCGCCGTTGTAGAGCTCCACGTACCCGTCCTCGCCGACCGGCACGATCACCAGGTTCGGGACGGAGCGGCCGGCCGTGTAGTTCAGGTTGGAGGTGCCGGGGCGGTCGTAGCCGGTGCCGGGCCAGGCGGTCACGTACCCGCTGTCGACGGTCTCGGTGACCGTGACGTTGAGGGCGACCGCGGTGACGCCGGCCGGGACGGCGGCGTTGCCGGCGATCTTCACCCGGGCGGAGCCCTGCGCTGGGACCTTGAGCGCGGGTGCGCCGGTGCCGTCGCGGGTGTCGAGGAGCCGGGTGGGGGTGTGCGGGGTGAAGTCGGAGCCGGGGGTGAGGAAGGCGCCCCCGTTGGCGGCCTGGACGGCGTTGGCGGTGTCGGTGACCGTCACCTTCACCTGGTACTCGCCGGACTTGTCGTACGTGTGCGAGTGGTGCAGTTCGGTGGTGCCCTGGGCGGTGACCGTGTCGGTCTTCCCGTCGCCCCAGTCGATGACGACGTCGAGTGCGAAGTCGGCGCTCGTGATCAGGGTGGTGAGTTCGATGCCGTGCGCGGTATAGCTGGTGCCGCTGACGTCGACCGCGAGGGCCGGGTTGGCTGCCGGGTCCGCCGCGGCCGCCGCGTCTGCCGCCGCCGCAGTCTGCGCGCTCTGGGCGGTCTGCGGTGCGGCGGTCTTGGCGTTCGCCTTGCCGTTCGCCGCGGCGGCGGCGGGCAGGGTGGTGCGGATCGTGCGGTCGGCCGGGCTGTGGAAGCCCTCGGAGGTGGCTGCCTTGGCTATCGCCTCGGCCACGCCGGCCGCGACGGGTACGGGATCCGCCGCCTGCGCGGTGCCCGGGATGATGCCGAGACCGGCTGCCACGAGGGCAGCGGTCATTACGAGTCGGTGGTTGCGCACCGGCCCCCCAGTTGTGGTGATGAGCGAGAAGAGGGGCCAACGTATGTAAGGCTCCGGCCAAGGGTCACGGAATCCTGGCGGGATTCACTCCATAGGGGCCAAGGCTTTACCGGCTGTGCGGTTTGTGATCGACAGGAGGCCGGCCGCGGGGTGGGCGGTCACCGTGCGGTCGGGCCCGCCGGTACGGAGGTGTCGGCGTGCCGGAGTTCGGCGAGCAGCTCGCTCTGCCCCGCCAGCAGTTCGGTGAGGATGCGCCGTGCGGCCCGCAGGAGTTCCGCCACGTCACCGCCGGCGAGGGCGTAGCTGACGGTGGAGCCGTCCCGTATCGAGACCACGATGCCGGACCGGCGCAGTACCGCGAGCTGTTGGGAGAGGTTGGACGGTTCGATCTCGATCTCGTTCAGCAGTTCGCGTACGGGTACGGGGCCGTTCTGGAGCAGTTCCAGTACGCGGATGCGGACGGGGTGTCCGAGCATGCGGAAGAACTCCGCCTTGGCCTGGTACAGCGGTACCTGCATGCGACAACACTCCCACCCGGTTCGGCTTTTCGTGAGCTGGCGGCCGGCCTCCATCCTCCCGCCCCTGGCTCCGGTCCACCCTTGGCTGATCACATTCGGATGTGCCGAGTTGAAGAGTCTTTCAACTCGTGGGCGTGCGGAGCCGGGAAGCAGGGGACGGTTACAGCTCCAGTTCCGCCTCGATGCGCTTGAGCTGGTGCCTGGCCATGGCCAGGTTCGCCCTGCCCTTGTCCAGGACGATGTAGAGGAACAGGCCGTTGCCGCCGCGGCCCTTGATCAGCCGGATGAGGTGGTACTGGCTGCCGAGGGTGATCAGCACGTCCTCGATCTCCTCGTCGATGCCCAGCATCTCCATGGTGCGGAGCTTGGCCCGGATCACATCGGTGTTGCCGGCCGCGGCCACCGTGAGATCGAGGTCCTTGCTTCCGCCCAGCGTTCCGAGGGCCATGCCGCTCGTGTAGTCGACCAGTGCGGCCCCCACGCTCCCCTCGATCGAGGTCATCGCTTCCTTCAAAGACGTCTCGACACTCACCATCAGTACTCGCTCCCTCGGTTCTTGACGGCCCCGGCCGGCTTCACGGCTCCGGCCGGGTGGTGACGGCCGACGCTACCGACTGGCCACCGGGAGGGTGGGCAAGATCTGACATTCGGCGGGAAACGGCCCCCCGTGCGGGGGGCGTTGTCAGCCGGTGTTCCGGTGCGGGCGGCGGCCCAGCGGCAGGAGGTACTGCAGGGGCTGGTCCGGGTCGTGGAGGCCGAGGAGTTCGTGGGCCAGGTCGTCGTGGAAGCCGCCCAGCGGGGTTCCGCCCAGGCCCAGGGCCGACGCCGTGAGCAGCAGGGTCTGGGCCAGGTGGCCGGTTTCCAGCAGGGCCAGGCGCAGCGCGCGCAGTCCGTAGCGGCGGCGCAGCAGGCCGAGGTCGGCGTAGAGGGCGAGGAGTACGGGTGCCTGGGCGACGCCGATCCAGTCCGGGTCGGCCGACGGGCGCGAGAGGTACGTCGACAGGGCGGTGATGTCCTCAAGCGGTGCCACCGGGCCGATGCGGCGCAGGGTCCGGCGCTCGGGGACGCAGTCGTAGGTGCCGGCGGGGAGCCCGGCCACGTCGAGGACGAGCAGGCGTACGCGTGCCGTGTGGAGGGCGCCCGCGCTGGGGTAGGGGCGGTGGGCCAGGGTACGGGTCGTGCCGTCGGCGAGGCGCTGCTCGCTGCGGCCGCTCTCGGTGAGGGAGTGCCACAGCAGCGCGCCGAGCGTGCCCGCGTCGAGGGGGCCGGTGAGGGCGCCGCGGAGGCAGGAGCGGGCGGCGAGGACGGCGCCCAGGGACACCTCGGGCAACGGATCGGCGGGGAGCGGGACTTCGGCGGCAGCGGCCGCGACGGTGGCCGTGGCCGTGGCCGTGGCCGGTTGGTCGTCGTCGGTCGGGGCGTACGGGCGCGGTGCCGAGTCCTCGCCGCGGCCGATCTGGAACTTGCTGCGCTCCAGGTACTGCACGTCGGGGGCGGTGTGACCGGGTGGGAAGAACCCGGCCGGTGCGTCGCCGGTTTCCAGCAGGGTGCGTGCGGCCAGCCGGCACACGGCCCGTTCCTCGTCGGGACTCACGCCCAGCCGGTTGAACAGCATGTGCAGCTGCGAGCCCCAGACCGCGGCCCGGGTCCGCTCCCCCAGGCCGTCGAGGCGTGCGTCGGCCTCCCGGACGTGTTCGGCCCAGTGCGCCGGCCAGGGCGCCGCCGTGCCTTCCCGCAGGCGGTCGCGCAGGTCGGCGGCGCGTGCGCCGAGGGTCGTGCGCTGGGCCGCGTGGACGGTGTTGACGCGGGTGTGGATCGCGGCGGCGGGCAGCAGCGGCACCTCGGTGACCCAGCGCCAGCCCGCCGCGTGCGCGCGCAGCCAGCGTGCGGCGGCGAGCCGGTCCATGCCGAGCGCGTACGCGGTGGTGTGCGCCAGGTCCGCGGCCGCGGTGATCCGGGACGCGGCCGTGCCGGCGGCGGGCAGCGCCCGCAGTACGTCGAGGGCGGTGCGGGTGGAGGCGCCGAAGACCGCCTCGGCGACGGGCAGCGCGCGCGGTCCGCCGTAGCGCCGGGTTTCGGGTACGTAGGGCACGGCGCGGACCTCGCCGTGCCGGGAGGTCCACGGGCCGGGCACGGCGGGCACCTGCCGCGCCTTGTGGGCCAGCAGGTCGGGGAGTTCGGGGAGCCGCGCGGTGGTCCGGACACGGATCCGTACGTGGGGGCCGTCCTCCCCGTAGCGGATGAAGAACCAGTCGTCGGCCTCGCCGGCGGCGACGAGGCGGTCGAGGAGCGGGGCCGCGTCCCGGACCAGGAAGCGGTCGGTGTCTTCGGTGGTGGAGTGCAGGAAGAGGTGGTGGCTCTGCCAGGTGCCGGCGGCGGTGCCCGTGCCGGTATCGGTGTCTGTGGTCGTCACGTCGTCCGGTCCTCGTCGTCGCATGTCGGTCGGGGTGGGTCGCGGGTCAGGGGAAGGGGTGCGGGTGCAGGGGCAGTTGCTCGTGGCGCCCGGGCCGGGCGGTGCGGCCCAGGCGGTGGGGCACCTCCAGCAGCCGGGGCAGGCCGAGGGTGCGCCGGTTGACGTGCCCGAAGGTCATCGGCAGGGCGCCGGGGACGACGGTCTTGACGCAGTGCAGGCCGAACCGCTCGCGCAGCCCCGGCTCGCTCTGGTCGACGGTGATCACCTCCAGTCCGGCGCGGGCCAGCCGCTCGACGGTCCGCGTCAGGAGGTCGGAGAGGTCGGGCACCGGGGCGGGGGCACCGGGCCAGGCCTCGGCGACCTGCACGGCCGGGGTGTCGGCGAAGAGGAACTCCAGGCGGGGGGCGGCCTCGGGCAGGGTGCTCAGCCCGACGTGGTCGTCCAGGGTGCGTACGAGTTCCGGGCGCTCCAGCATGGGCCGCAGCCGCTCGGGGTCGCGCGGCCCTCCCTCGGCGAAGGAACGGTGCGGTGCCTCCAGGACGTTGGTGACGGCCTCGGCGACGGCGGAGCGGATGGCGGCGCGCGGATCGTGGTGGGCGCCGGCCGCGAGGAACATCCGCGGCGCGTCCGGGTGGCCGCCCTCGTAGCGGCAGACCGCCAGGACGGCCGGGACGGCGAAGTCGTTGGTCGCGTCGAGGAGGAGCAGCCGGTAGCCGGCGGCGGCCGCCCGGTCCGCGAGCAGCAGGGTGTCGGTGTCCTCGGCCGGCAGGCGGACGCGGCGCAGCGGGGTGGCCGCGTACCAGGCCATGAGGAAGGCGTCGCGCTCGGCGACCTCGAACAGCCCGTACAGGGCGGCTTCTTCGGGGCTGTTGCCGAGCCCGCAGCCGTTGGAGGACTCGTACACGACGCGGGTGCGGTCGGGGCCGGGCACGTCCCAGTAGGCGACGTGCTCGGGGACCGCGGTCGGCCGGCGGTGGGTGAGGGACCAGCCGCGTACCCAGTGGAGCGGCAGGTCCGGGGTGTAGGGGGCGGTGGGCGAGCCGGGGTGGCCGTGGTGGGCGGGGTCGGGCAGGCCGAGCCGTTCGGGGTCCAGTGCCTGGCCGGGGCCCAAGTCGGCGAAGGAGGCCCGCAGGTCGGTGCGGCGGCCGGTCGGGCGCATGCCCGCGTACCGTTCGACGGCCTCGAAGAGGGCGATGCGCTCGCTGTCGGCGAAGGTGCGGGCCCGGCCGTGGCCGCCGTCGTCGACGGACCGGCCGTCGGTGACGACCGCGCTGGTGAGGCTGAACGCCGAGTCCTCGGAGCGGCGCAGCAGCCGGACCGGCCCGAACCGCTCGTCGTACAGGGCGGTCCGCAGTGCGGCGCCGGTGGTACGGGGGTTGGGGCCGCGCAGGACGGCCGGGTCGGGCATCGGGCGCGGTCTGGCGGGCAGGGGGCTGAGGGGGGTGTGCGCGTCGGACGGCAGCGGGCGGCACACGTGGCAGCCGCCGATCGGGCGGACGTGGTGGGTGGACCAGGTGCCGCGGCCCTGGTGGACGACGTGGACGACGGCGGAGTCCGCGTACGGGTCCGGGTTCGGGTCCGGGTTCGGGTCCGGGTTCGGGTCCGGGTGGTCGAGGAGCTGCTGTACGAGGGCCTCGACGGCCGGGGTCAGGGCCGGTGAGGGCACTCCGGCCAGGGTCAGCTTGGGGCTCTGCCACGGGACCCGGCCGCCCGCGGTCGCCAGTCGCTGGTACTCGGTGCAGGCGAGGCAGGCCGCGGCGCCCGGCCGGAGCACCGGGCCGATCACGGCGAGGGCCCCG
The DNA here is from genome assembly GCF_040651555.1 of Streptomyces sp. NPDC048424. NCBI lineage: Bacteria > Bacillati > Actinomycetota > Actinomycetes > Kitasatosporales > Streptomycetaceae > Streptomyces > Streptomyces sp. NPDC048424. The sequence continues at coordinate 22,972 of NZ_JBEZKE010000024.1, forward strand.
TCGTAGCGGACCGGGACCAGGGTCAGGGGCCGGCGCAGGGCGTGGCGGCTCAGTTCCTCGGCGAGGCCGAGCGTCCAGTGGGTCAGCAGGACCGCGGCCCGGCCGGTGGTGGCCGCCAGGGCGGTGGCGGCGTCCAGTACGGGGACGGCGGCGCGGGCGGGGGCGGGCGCGGTCATCGGGTTTCCTCGGCGGTGCGCAGCACGGTGAAGCCGAAGGAGCGCAGCAGGCCGGCGGGTTCGGGGGCGGAGGAGGCCGGGGCGAGGGCGGCGGGGCCGGCTCCGGACAGGCGGTGCAGGGTGTTCTGGAAGTCTTCCTCGCGCCCGGCCAGTTCGGCGAGCCAGCCCCCGGTCCAGCCGAGGTCCTCCCAGGCGGCGGTGCGTGCGCCGGCCGCCGCCAGCGGGGCGACCGCGCCGCCGGAGGGCCGGGGCCGGCCGGCGGACGGCCCGGCCGCGGCGGTGCAGGCGGCGGTGACGGCGGCCAGCGCGGCGAAGGACGCGGCGTCGCCGGGCGTCGCCTCGACGGCCTCGCCGAGCACCGGGCCCGGCCCGCGCCCCGGCCCCGCCGGGGCGCGGCGGACCACGGCCCGGTAGGCCTGCGCACGGGGGGCCGCCCGGTGCACCTCCAGGCGCGCGGCGACGGCGAGCCGGTCGGTCAGGGTCGTCCACCAGTGGCGGAGCTGCGGGTGGCCGGACCATCGGGCCGGGTCGACCGCAGTGCGGCCGTCCGGGACGGCGGCGGCGAGGCGGCGTGCGGCAGCGTGGCGCAGGGCGCGGCCGCGGGCGTGCCCCGGGTCGGCCCCGACGGTGAACGCGGTGTCCCCGAGGAGCAGTTCGGCGGCCCGGCAGAACAGTTCCAGCCGGGCCAGGTCGAGGCGGGGCCCGCCGCCGGTCAGTGTGCGGGGCGTCCCGGCGTTCTGGGTGGCGGGGCCGGGCAGCGTGCAGGTGGCGAGGGGCACCGGGAGTTGGGGCAGCTCCCCCGGCAGCGGTCCGGGCAGGGGTCCGCAGCGGTGCTCCCCGAGGGCGGTGACCCGCCGCAGCGCCTCGTCGAGCCCGGCCGGGGGCGCGAGGCGGACGCGGCGGTCCGCGTCGATCCGTTCGGGGCCGAGCCAGCTGTGGTGGTCGGCGCGCGCGGGGCGGGTGTCGGCGAGGAGGACGGCGGGGATCCCGGGGAGCAGCCGCGGGTCCTCTCCCTCGGCGGCCGGGTCGGGCAGTCCGGCGGCCGCGCACAGCAGCCGGTGTGCTGCGGCGCCGGCCAGCAGCGCGGCGAACGCGCCCGGGACCTCAGGGGATTGGGGCTCGCCGGCGCTCCCGGCGCGGTCGGTGAGCCGGGCCTCCAGGGCCGCGGCGTCGGCGCGCGCCTGGGCGGCGCTGCCGGGGGCCGTCACGTATCCGGTGGCGCCGCCCAGGCCTGTCGCGACCGCCCGGCCGTATCCGGCGGCGCGGACGGTCAGCAGGACCCGGTCCCCGGGCAGCCCCGGGTCGGGGATGCCGGTGACGGGCAGACCGCAGGCCTCCAGCGCCCGTAGGGCGGCCGCGGCGGGCGGGGCGGCCAGGTCGCGGGCGAGGACCTCGGCGCGGGCGGTGGCGAGGGCGGCGGCCGCGTCCGCGGGGTGAGCGGCCGTGGCGTCGATCCACCGTACGACGGCAGCTTCCACCGAAGGGTGTTCGGCGGCGGGCGGTCCGGGGACGAGGAGGTCGTGGTCGGCGAGTTGGCCGACGAGGGTGTCGACGGCGACGCGGACGGCCGAGCCCGGCTCCAGGCCTTCCCGGAACTGTGTGAGACGGCCGGAGCGCAGGGGTTCCTCCAGCAGGCCCCACACCACCGGAACGGCGGTGCTGCCCTCCAGGGTGACGCTGCCGCGCCGCCCCCGCAGGTGCAGTCCGGCGCGCAGCGGGGTGACGGCGGTGCCGGGGCGCAGCCTGTCGCCGCCGCCCGCGCGGCCCCTGCCGGTGTCCGCAGTGGTGTCCGTGCCGGTGTCGGTGCCGGTGTCCGTGCCGGTGTCCGTGCCGGTCATGTCCGTGCCTCCACCGCGTCGATGACGGCGCCGATCTCGGTGCGCCAGTCGCAGCCGGTCAGGGCGGGCACGGCGCGGACGACCAGGTGCGCGGCGAGGTAGCGCTCCAGCGGGCGGACGTCGCAGACGGCCAGCAGCCGGTACAGGGCGTTCGTGCAGGCCCGGTGGACGAGGTAGTCGGGGCGGCTCCACATCGCGCCCTGCGGGTCGGCGCGGCGCAGCAGTCGGTGGAACTCGCTGTAGCGGGTGCGGATGTCCTGGTTCCAGCGCTCGTGCGCGGCGGTGTCCCCGGTGGCGGCCGCCCGGGCCCGGTAGGCGAGGGGATCTCCGTGCAGGTCGGCGCCGGCGTCGTGGCGCTCCTGCGTGAGCCGCCAGGCGCCCTGCGAGAAGCCGGCCCAGGCCTGTTCCCAGTCGTCCGCGCGCCCGTCGGCGATCCGTCCGACGAGGCCGGTCACGGTGTCGCCGGCCTGTTCCCCGTGCCGTTCGAAGGTGGCGCGCAGCCTTCCGTCCGGGTCGTCGTGGAGCAGGAAGTCCTCCAGGTGGGAGACGTAGGACCAGTGCCCGCCCGTGAGGCCGCCGGGGTGGGCGCAGGCGTGGGCCGCGAGGGCGGTCACCGCGAGGCGGAGCCGGGCCCGGTCGGTGTCGCCGTGTCGGCCGAGGAAGTCGGCGCCTGCCCGCAGGGCGTCCAGGCCGGACCGCAGCAGGTCCTCCCGCAGGCGGGTCCCGTCCGCTCCGAGCAGGCCCCGTACGGAGGACCGGTCGACGGGCTCGATCCGGACCGTGTTGTCGGGGAGGACCGGCCCGTAGGGCGGGGGAATGAGTTCGGCCCGCCCGGCCTCGGCGGCCCGTTCCAGGAGTTGGGCTTCGGTGAGGTCGCTGTGGGAGGGGTGCGCGCGCAGCCGGGCACGGATGCCCGCGGCCGCGGCGGCGGCGGTGTCGGCGACCCGGGCGGGATCGGTGCCCTGCAGGCGCAGTCGCAGGTGCGGGCCGTGCAGCCAGTGCCGCTCCACGTGGGCGGCGGTGCCGTCCGCGGCGGCGGCAGTGGCGAGCGGCAGCATCACCTCGCGCAGCAGCGGGGCTTTGACGGGGTGGTGGTAGTACGCGACGACGTCGAGCGCGCCGCTGTCGCGCGGGTCGTCTCCGGCGGGGGTTTCGGGGTCGGGGAAAGGCATGTCCGGCAGGCTCCTCTCCTGGTGCTGCGGGCTCGACGGGCTCGGCAGGCTCGGCAGGGGGGTCATCGCGGGTGTCCGTCCCGGTAGACCTCCAGGACGAGTTCGACGGCCCGGGTGGGCGCGGCCAGGCCGCCGGGTGCGGGCAGCGCCTCTTCCAGGACGACGCCGTCGGTGTGCCGGGACAGCCATTTGGCCAGGCAGCGCAGGTGCAGGGCGTTGCCGAGGTCCGCGAGGTGCGGTTTGGGGCGGGCCAGTCGGCTCAGGAAGTCCTCGGTGGCCCGGCCGGTGGGGGCGCCGGCCACCGGGTGCAGGAAGACCTGCTCGGGCAGGCCGAGCAGGGCGCGCCAGTGGGCCGTGGCGGCAGCGGGGACCCGGCCGGGGCCGGTGTCGGCGGCGAGGTCGGCGCGCAGCCGGGCCACCACGGCGGACGGCAGCAGCCAGCGGCGGCGTTGGAGCACCACGTGCCGGTGGCGGAGCCGGGAGCTGAGGGTGACGTGGCCGCCGGGTGCGGGCAGGGCCCGGCGGGGGGCGAGGGGCCGGAAGTCGACGACCCCGCCCGGGTGGTCGGCGAGGTGGGGCGCGATGCGGGCCGGCAGCAGCACGGGGGCGAGGAAGCCGGGGTAGAGGACGTCGAGCAGCTCGCCGGTGGTCCGCAGGCGTATCCGGACCTGGTCGGTGGCTTCGTCGTGGACGAGTTCCAGGTCGGCCTCGGCGATCGGGGTGCGGCGGCGGTCAGGGCCGATCTCGTCCGGGACGAGGAGGGGGTGGAGGTTGGCGTTGAACCCGCCGACGGGGCGGATCTGGGCGGGGCGGGCGCCGGGGCCGAGGCCGCGGCGGAGTTGGCGGGACACCTCGGCGGTGGCGCGGGGGTCCAGGGAGTCCAGGAAGCGGCTGGCGAAGCGGCCCCATCCGCCGTAGACGTGGTTGACGGCCAGCAGCCCGGAGGCGGGGTCGCGCTGGAGGAAGTAGGCGTAGCTGAGGGGCCGTTCGACGGTCGGGGCGGGGAGCCGCTCGCCGAGGGTCTTGAGGGTGTCGGCCGGCAGCGTCGCCTCGTCGCGGGCCTCGGCGGGATCGTTGCGGTCGCGCAGGGCGTCGGCGACTTCCGTACGCAGCCGGGCGAGGGGTTCGGTGGCGCTGGGGAACGCGTCGCGGTCGGCGGGGTCGAGGAGGGCGATCCGTCCGGCGGACTCCCAGGCGGCGGTGACGTCCGGGCCGAACTCCCAGGGGTGTGCGCAGCGTCCGCCGAGGCCGTAGCGCTCGACGAAGCGGTCCCGGACGGCGCGGCGGACGAGGTGGCCGAGGTCGAAGAGTTCGGCGAGGGCGGTGACCTCGCCGAGCGCCTCGTGGTCGGCGGCGCCGAGGAAGCCGTCGAGCGCCAGCGGGCGCGGGGCGACCACGTCCTCGGACAGGACGGTCAGCGGGGCGGAGGCGGTGGGGACGGGCCGGCCGGCGGCGGCCAGCTCGGCGGTCCAGCGTTGGGTGAGGACGGTGAGCCGCTCGGGGCGCTCCGCGGCCGGGGCGGCGGCGAACCGGGCGGTCAGCGAGCCGAGTTCGGCGATCCGGTCGGCGCGTTCGGCGTCCTCGGGGTGGCCGGGCGCGAAGGACCGTAACCAGGCGGCGAGGTGGTGCAGGGGGTCGGGGTCCTGCGGGGGGACGGGGTCCTGCGGGACCAGCAGGCCGGCGTGGGCGAGCTGGTCGAGGAAGGCGGCGGCCGCGGCCCGGCCGCCATCACCGCCGCTACCGCTATCGCCACCTCCGTCGGAGTCGGAGTCGGAGTCGGAGTCGGAGTCGGGGTCGGGGTCGGGGTCGGCGTCGGCCGGGCCGAGTGCCGCGGCCAGCCGCCGTGTCAGCTCCGCGAGCGGTACGGGGTTCTCGGCGAGGGCGGTGAGCAGGCGCAGCGGTCCGCCCAAGGCCACCTCCGCCTCGTCCTCGCCGGGCACGAGGTAGCGGCCGCCGGCGAAGGAGGGCCGGTCGCGGGAGTACGCGGCCCGCCCGTTGGCGGTCCGTGCGGTGCTGGTGATGCGGTGGGGCAGCGTGGTGCGGCGGTGCGGAGCGTCGAGGAGGGCGAGGGTCAGCGCGGTGGTCAGGGTGCGGTTGGCCCGTACGACGGGGCGCAGGGGGCCGTCGAGGACGGGTGCGGCGCCCCAGGAGGTGACCGGGCGGGCGGGGGCGCCTGCGGGGGCGGCGGCCAGCGGGCCCCATCCGACCGCCGTGAACCAGGACAGCGGGCTGGTCTTGGTGCTGGCCCGCAGGGCGTAACGCAGCACGGTGGGCTCCTCTTTGCGGGCCCGGCGGTCGGCCGCGCCGGTGGCGGCACGGTTCACGGCGCGCAGCAGGTCGGCGCTGGTCAGGGCGGTGGCCTTGGCGAGGGCGGGTTCGCGGCAGAGGGAGACGAGTACGGCGCGTTCGGCTTCGAGGGCGGGGCCCGCGGCGGCTTCGAGGGCGGTGAGGAGGGTGTCGCGGTCGGCGCGCAGGGTGAGCCAGGCGTCCAGCCGGGGAAGGCGGGCGGGCAGGTCGCCGAGGCGGGCGAGGACGGCGGGGCGGGGTTCGCGGCCGTTGTGCAGGGCCCGCCGCAGGGGCAGGACGACGTCGCGGTGGAAGTCGGCGGGGTGGTGGTCGCGGGCGGCGTACAGGTCGTCGCAGAGCGGTGCGGCGGTCAGGGCGAGTTCGGTGTCGATCCGGTGGAGGCGGGCCAGCAGGTCCCGGAAGGCGGCCGGGGCCGGGTGCTGGGCCGGGTGGGCGAGCACGGTGGCGCGGGCCAGCGCGCAGGGGGCGGAGCGTACCCGGTAGCCGTCGGCGCCGGGGGTGGAGTGCGGCTGCGGCATGGGTTTCCGTCCTGTGGGTGGGGGCGGGTGCGCGGGCTTCCCGCCGGGCGCGTGGCACGGCGGGAAGCGTCTGCCGAGCGGTCGTGCGGTGGTGCGGTGGTGCGGTGGTGTCTTCGTGCGGTGGTGCGCCCGTCCCCCTTAGACGGGGAGTTCGGGCATCTGCGGGTGGGCGCAGGAGGACGAGCCGCAGGAACAGGAGCTGCCGCCGTTGGACGCGCCGCCCTCGGGCAGCGCGACCGTGTCCCGCATGGAGGTCACGGTGAGTTCACCGAGGTCGAGTTCGTCGAGGTCGAAACCGGAGGACTGCGTGCGGTCGGTCATGGGGTTTCCTCTCGTGTGCGGGGTCAGGCCTCGAGGGGGACGGAGTTCTGCGGCTGGGCGCAGGACGACGATCCCTGGCAGGAGCAGGAGCCCCAGGACGCCCCGCCCTCGGGCAGTGCGGAGGTGTCCCTCATGGAGGTGACGGTGAGGTCGCCGAGATCGAGTTCCAGGTCGTGGAGTTCGAATTCGGGGGTACGTGCAGGGTCGGACATATAAGTCTCCCGGGGTGTGGAAGCGGAAAGCCGAAGGTGCACTGGACTTCAGTCGACCGGATCGCCGGGAAAGCATTGCGAGGTCGTCCGGACGGCGGCAAGCGTGCGGGGCTGCTGCTCGCTACCTGGGCAAGTCCGGTTCGACTTCGTCACGTTGCCGTCGGCGAAATCCGGCCACGGGGGTGTTCCGGCCGATGTTCCGGCCGCTCTCCAGTATTCCCCGGGGGTGCTCGAGCCCCGCCGGAGCGTAAGCGGCCGCATTTCTCGGCGGGTGCGCGGAAATTGCGCCGACCGGCTTGATTTCGGCGAATTCCCCGAGCGCGTTTATCGGTGCCGGCCGATGCCGGGCGGGGCCTGTCGGGTCGGGGGCGGCGGGTCGGGCTGGGCAGGGAAAGAGGCGTGCCCTGGGAACAGCCGAAGTGGCTGTTCCCAGGGCACGGTGGTGGGGCTGGGGCTGCCGGGCGGATCAGTAGGTGACCGTCGCGTTCAGGACGTAGCCCGTGACCCACGGCTTGCCGTCGCGGAGCGGCAGGTAGCTGTGGTCCTGGCCCCGCACGACAGACCACTCGCGCGAGTCGTACAGCCGGGTGGGCGTGACGGGTAGGCCGTGACGTGGCCACCGGAACGGGCTTTGGTTACGGTCAGGTTGAGGGCCACGGCGGTCGCACCGGCCGGAATGCCGCTGTTGCCGCCGACCTTCACACGGGTCGTGCCGTACGGGAGGACCGGGCCGGCGGCGGCGCCGGTGCCGTCGCGGGTGTCCAGCAGCCGGGTCGGGCCGTGCGGGGTGAACTTTGAGCCGGAGGCCTGGACCTCCACGCTGTTGGTGGCGGTCACGTTGTTGTTCAGGTCGGTCGGCGTGACCGTGACCTTGTGGGTCCCGAGCTCGGCGAACTTGTGGTCGGCCTTGAGGAGCTTGGCGTTGGTGGTGTGGCTGGTCCCGGCCTGGCCGTCACCCCAGTTGATCTCGACGCGGATCGAGGACTCGACGCTGGTGCCGATCTGGGACGCGAGGCTGATGCCGTGCGCGGTGGTGGCCTTGCGCACGGTGCGCTCGGCCGGGCTGTGGAAGACGGCGGAACCCGCCGCCGCGGCCTTCGCGGAGTCACTCCTGGCGGCCACGCTGCCCGTACGGTCCGCAGGCTCAAGTCGCCGGCGGCGCGCGGAGTGCCGGGGTGGCACCGGGGGTTGGGGCGGCCGGCGCGGCGCTGCGGCGTCAGGGGCGGCGGCGTCAGGGGCCGCCGGTGACCTTCCGCAGCTGGTACAGGTCCTCGGAATCCGGGCGGCCGACGCGCTGGTAGATCTTGGGCTCCCCCGCGGTGCCGCCGACGCTCCACGCCGGCCAGGAACACCCCGGGACCTGTACGCGGACCTTCTGGGTCCGCGCGCCCCGCCCGGGTTCGTACGACCAGGTGCCGGAGCCCGAGCACTGCGGTGGCCGGCGGTCGGGGTCGTCGCCGGGGCCGTACTCGGCGACGCCGAAGGCCGTGACCCGGCCGTCCGGCGTGAAGACCAGGCTTCCGCTCGTGTGGTCGACCCAGGTCCCGGGCACGGCCGCCGGCCCGATCGCCGGCGGCTCGTACGCGGGCAGCAGGCCGGCGGTGAGCCCCAGTGCGCCGAGCAGGCCCGTCCCCGCCACCGCCGCCGTACCCCACAGCGCCACTTGCCGACCCAGTCCCGGGTGCCGGGGCCGGGCGATCAGGGCGCCAGTCGAGAGCGATGCGGTGGCCATCGCCCAGAAGACGAGCGCGGGCTGCGTCTCCACGTGGTTGTACGAGGCGAAGGCCCAGATCGGCGGTGCCACCAGGGCCGCCACCGCCGGCGGTACCCACCACCAGGCCTCGCGGCCGCCGATCCGGCGGCCGAGCTGGTCCGCCAGCGCCACCGCCGGCAGTACGAAGATCAGGGACAGCAGGAACGCGATCACCGCGACGATCATGCCGAAGGAGAGCAGGCTCGCCGCGAGGGCGGTGTGGTCGACCGGGCTGTCCGGCGGCGGTTGCGTCTGGACGTACAGGAGGATCACGACGACGGTGAGCGCGACCTCCAGGCAGCCCACCAGCGTCGAGACCAGCAACATCCGGCCGTACGACCGTTTCTGATGCACGGCCAACCCCCTCGTGGCACGGCGAAATGAACGCTTCCGCCCTGCTCGGCGGCGCGCGCATCCATACTGCCAGCCGGACTGAACGTGTTCAATTCATCTTCGCGCCCGCCTCGCGCCGAGCGGTCAGGCGACCAGCTCGTAGATGCCGCGGGCCGCCAGCCACAGGCCGACGAGCAGGGAGAGCGTGACGATCAGCTGCTCCTGGTGCCGCTCGAGCCAGATCCGCAGGGCGTCCAGCCTGGTGCCCGCGGCCGCCGGCGCCCAGAGCGTGTACGTCTCCATGACGATGAGGCCGAGGGTGGCCAGCAGGCAGTAGCCGGCGAGTGCGAGCCAGTCGGTGAGGGAGGAGAGGTCCGCGGCGACGACCGTGGCGGCGCCGGCACCGACCAGCGCCCAGGGCTGCAGCAGCCAGGCCAGCCCGGCGGCCGTGACCAGTGAGGCGCCGTCCACCCGGGCGGTCCAGCGCGGCGGGCCGTGCGGGCGGGGCGGCCGACGGCGCCGGTGCGCTGCGTACAGCACCATCCCCAGCCCGATGGCGAGTTTCGCGCTCGCCGCGGCGGTCGAGGGCGCGCTGTGGCGGGCCGGGGGCTCGCCGCCGGTCAACAGCACCACGCACGCGATCACCACGACCAGGTTGGCGAGCCACGACAACAGGAACGCCATGCCCTTGCGGACGCCTCGCCGTGAGGAGAGCAGCAGGATGAAGGCGCTGTTGTGCAGGGGGCCCAGGGTGATGGCCGTACCGATCACGACCAGGTCGAGGACCATCAGCGCAGTCACTCCCGGAGGCCAGGGCCGTCCGCCGGCTTCGGACGGGTGGACCGGAGACGGGGTCGGGCGGCGCTGTGGCGACACCGCGTTCCGACTCTGCGTCCGGCGGCGCGGGCGGTCAAGCAGGCCACGCGCACGTACCCGAATGCCGCACGGCGGATGGCGGGAGGTCCGCCGCGGCCCACACCGCGGTCAAGGCCCTCGATCGGCGAGGGGGTCAGGACACCACGGGGGTGGCGTCCACTTCGGTCAGCTTGACCGTGTACAGGCCGCTGCGCTCGCTCTTCACGTCCGTCACCTTGAGCTGCGTGCCCGGTGTGAGGATGTACTCCTCCTCCCCCGTGAAGGCGGAGAAGCTCCTGATCCCGACCGCCTTGGCGGGCGTCACCTCGAAGAGCGTCCGCTTGCCGCGGCTGCCCAGGAAGGACCGCGCCACGTTCAGCTGGGAGGTGCACGAGGAGACGCCCCACCAGGTGACCGTCCGGCCCACCGGGTACTGCGCCCGCAGGTCCAGCGACACGCCGCGCCACAGCGGCTGCGTGTGCGCGGGCAGCCCCGAGACCGCCGAGAACAGCAGGCGCAGGTACGGCAGGTAGGGCGTGACCCTGGTGCGGTCCGGGGAGCGCAGGACGGCGTTGATCTCGCGGTAGAACGCGGACTCGCAGGTGTAGAGGTAGAGGGCGGCGATCGCGTCGGCGGACAGGCCGCCGGACGTCTCGTCCGCCCGCCGCTTGCCGAAGTCGCGTGAGCGGTCGATGTGTCCGGCGAGCCCGGACAGCGTCCGGGCGACCGGTGCGACGGCGTTCTGGAAGTCCATCAGCGGGGTGTCGAAGACGCCGGTGATCGCGGGGAGGACCAGGCCCTCGTCCTTGACGCTGGTGAGGCGCTCCAGGTACAGCTGGTGCAGGTTCATGGTCGACTCGATGAAGGCGCCCATGCGTGCCGCGACTCCCCCGTCCGCGCCGGCCGCCCCCGCGTTCCATCCCTTGCTGGGCAGCCAGTCGATCACGTCGGCGCCAAGCGAGGTGAGGGCCTCGTTCACCAGGGCGAAGTGGTCGCCCTCGCAGAAGAGGTCGCCCTGCGCCGCCGGGTTCGCGTGGTCGATGTGGCGTACCTCGACGTCCGGGTACTTCTCCTGCAGGCGCAGGACGACCCTCTTCAGGTTGCGGGCGTGCGCCCCCCACCACGCGAAGACGATCCCGCGGTCCTCCTCGTCGGCGTCCTGCTTGGCCTTGAGGATCTCCTCGACGATCCGTTCGGCGACGGGCCGCCAGAACGCCGTGTGCTGGTCGGCGCCCATCGCTCCGTCGCCGCTGGCGGTGAGCGAGGCGTTCAGCAGCAGCACGCCCTGGGTGAGCATCGCCTGGAACCACTCGGGCGGCTGGACGGTGTCCCGCTCCTCCAGCAGCGCGCGCACGTCGGCGATGGGCGTCTTCTTGGCTATGCCGTACTTCCACATCGCCGCCGCCTTGATGAGGCAGCGGATGCTGACGACCCTGCCGAACTGGCTGTCCTTCCAGTCGCTGAAGGTGTTGTCGAACATGGCGATGCCGGTCGCGCTCTCCGGCCGCGGGTAGGGGTTCTGGCCGAAGGCGACGACCTTCCACTTGTGCGGCGGGTTGGGCTTGAGGGCCTGGAAGGTCAGCTCGCGCACCGGGACGACCTCGGGGCTGCGGCCCTTCCCGATGAAGCGGGGGGCGTCCGGCAGCGCCTCGATGACCGGCTTCAGGAGCGGGAGCCAAGGCTCGCCGCCGCCGTCGAAGAGTTCGGTGAGAGCCAGGGGGTCGTTCGCGTCCGTCATGGCAGAGGGGCTCTCGTTCGTCGTGGTCGGGGCGGGGACGTGGCCGGCGGGCTGGCCGGCCGGGGCGGGCGGGGCAGGCGGGACGGTCTTCGGCACCACGATGCGCACCCGCTCCTCGACGGGGGCGTTCTCGATGCCGTTCAGCTGCGTGACGATCGTGGCGCGCAGCTCGTCGTCGTCCTCGAACCAGTGGTCGTGGAAGAGGGTGTAGCCGGTCCACATGAGGTTGGCGCAGACCCTGGCCGGGACCCGGCCGGTCTGCGCGCCCATCCCGACCAGGGCCACGGAGCGGATGCTGCCCGGCTTCTGCCGGTTCTGCCGGTGAACGGCCTGGAACGCGGCGGCGCACGCCAGGGCCACGTTCAGGGTGGCGCTCACGTTCTGCGAGGACTGGACCATGGTCGGCGTCGATATCAGGTACCGGGGGGTGGTCGCCCCCGAGGGGACGCAGACCGCGCTGCCCACCGGGAGGGCTCCGGCGAACCGATCGCGGATCGCGCGCTGCACGCGCACCTGGATGCCGGATCCGAGGTGGCGCTTGATGGCGGCGTCGACCCCGCCGTCCATCCGGCCGCGGGAGTTCGTCGGGGTGACCCAGGCGTCGACGTCCTCTTCGAGGATCGAGCCCCGGCGGATCTCGATGCCGGGGGTGTCCGCGAACGCCGCCCGCCATGCCTCCACCACGCGCTCGTTCACGTCGGTCAGCACCACCCTCAGCGTGGGCTGAACACTGCTGTCGGTCATCGTCCGCTCCTGTCGGGAAAGGCCCCTTGCAACACTCCGAACGTAACCGTCGGCACTGACAACGGCGCTCCGGTGCGGGGGTGGTGACCAGCCGTCACAGCTGCGGAAACGTCCCGCCGGGACCGTTCGGGCCGCGCCGGGGGCGTCGCTGCGGGTGTGTCGCGGCAGGTGTGTCGCTGCGGGTGTGTCCGGGGCGTGCGCGCAAGCTGGGACGGGGCCGCATGTCCGTCCGGTTCGCGGGAACCCGGCAGGGCAGGGGGGCGTTCGCGAAGGAGGGATCAGGGAGCCATGGCATCCGACTCGTCGCCGGTGTCCGTGCCGGCCACCACGGGCACCGTCACCACGGCCGTGCCGGCCCGCCTCGACCGCCTGCCGTGGTCCCGGTGGCACTGGATGATCGTGATCGGTCTCGGCACCGTCTGGATCCTCGACGGCCTCGAGGTCACCATCGTCGGCAACGTCGCCGGCCGCCTCGCCGAGGAAGGCAGCGGCCTGGACATCACCGCCGCCCAGGTCACCGGTGTCGCCGCCGCCCTCTACGTGGCTGGTGCCTGTTCCGGGGCGCTCTTCTTCGGATGGCTGACGGACCGCTACGGCCGCAAGAGGCTGTTCATGGTGACCTTGGTCGTCTACCTGGGTGCGACCGCGATGACCGCGCTCTCGTTCGAGTCCTGGTGGTTCTTCCTCTTCCGCTTCCTCACCGGTTTCGGCATCGGCGGCGAGTACGCGGCCATCAACTCGGCGATCGACGAGCTGATCCCGTCCCTCTACCGGGGCCGCGTCGACCTCATCATCAACGGCAGCTACTGGCTGGGCGCGATCGGCGGCGCCCTGCTGTCCGTCGTGATGCTGGACACCGACATCTTCCCTAAGGACCTCGGCTGGCGGCTCAGTTTCGCCCTCGGCGTCGTCCTCGGCCTGGTCATCCTGCTCGTACGCCGGCACGTTCCGGAGAGTCCCCGCTGGCAGTTCATCCACGGCAAGGAGGAGGACGCCGAGGAACTGGTGTCGTCGGTGGAGCAGCGGATCGAGCGGGAGAAGGGCGAACCGCTGCCGCCGCCGGCCGGCGAGATCACCATCCACCAGCGCAAGAGCATCGGCTTCGGCCTGATCGCCAGGACGGTCTTCGGCCGCTACCCGCGCCGCGCGGTCCTCGGCCTGTCGCTCTTCATCGGCCAGGCGTTCCTCTACAACGCGGTCACCTTCGGCTTCGGCACCATCCTCACGACGTTCTTCGACGTGCCGACGGGCAACACCGGCTACTACTTCGCCGTCATCGCCGCGGGCAACTTCCTCGGGCCCCTGCTGCTCGGCAAGCTGTTCGACACGGTCGGGCGCCGGATCATGATCTCCTCCACCTACCTGCTCTCGGGTGTGCTCCTGTTCGGCACGGCATGGCTCTTCGACCAGGGTTCGCTCACGGCGACGACCATGACGGCCTGCTGGTGCGTGGTGCTGTTCTTCGCGTCGGCGGGCGCCTCCAGTGCGTACCTGACCGTCTCGGAGGTCTTTCCCATGGAGACCCGGGCCATGGCCATCGCCTTCTTCTACGCCCTCGGCACCGCGGCCGGCGGCATCAGCGGCCCGCTGATCTTCGCCGACCTCACCTCGTCGGGCGTGGTCGGCGACACGGCGCTCGCCTTCCGGATCGGCGCCGCGCTGATGTGCGCCGCCGGCCTCGTGGCGGCCTTCCTCGCGGTCAAGGCCGAGCGCCGCTCGCTGGAGGACATCGCCGAGCCGCTGTCGGTGGCGAAGCCGGACCCGGCCGGCTCGCGGTGACCACGCCCTTCGTCGACGGCCTAGCGGCCGCTGTCGGTGAGCTCCGTCAGTTCCGTGCGTTCCGTGGCGATCGACGGTGACGCCCCGCGCTGGTGGGGTACGGGCGCGTGCGGGGGCGGGGCGGGGTGCTCGTCGTGCTGGAGGGCGACGGTGCGGGTCGGGGCGGGGATGGAGATGCCCTCCGTACGGAAGCGCCGGTGCAGGCGCTTGATGAACTCGTGCTTGATCCGGTACTGGTCGCTGAACTCGCCGACGCCCAGGATCACGGTGAAGTTGATGCGGGAGTCGGCGAACGTGTGGAAGCGGACGGCTCCTTCGTGGTCGGGGACCGCGCCGTTGATGTCGGCCATCACGCCGTCGACGACGTCGAGGGTGACGCGCTCGACGTGCTCCAGGTCGCTCTCGTAGCCCACGCCCACCTGGACCAGGATCGAGAACTGCTGTTCCGGCTGGGTGAAGTTGGTCATGTTCGTCCGCGCGAGACGTCCGTTGGGGATGATGACCAGGTTGTTCGACAGGTTGCGCACCACGGTGTTGCGCCAGTTGATGTCGACGACGTACCCCTCCTCGCCGCTGGTGAGCCGGATGTAGTCACCGGGCTGCACGGTCTTCGAGGCGAGGATGTGCACCCCGGCGAAGAGGTTGGCGAGGGTGTCCTGGAGTGCCAGGGCCACCGCCAGGCCGCCCACTCCGAGGGCGGTGACCAGGGGCGCGATGGACACGCCGAGGGTCTCCAGGGCGACGAGGACGCCCATCACGAGGACCACGATCCGGGTGATGTTGACGAAGATGGACGCCGACGCGGCCACCCCGGTGCGGGTCCCCGCCACGGACTGGACCAGGCCCGCGACGACCCGCGCCGTGCTGAGCGTGGCGATGAGGATGAGCAGCGCGGTCAGGGACTGGTTCACGAACCCCGAGACCCGGGCGGTGAGCGGCAGGGTCGTGGCGGCCACCGCGGCGCCGGCGATGAGCGCGGCGCCCGGGGCGATGGTGCGCAGCGCGTCGACGATGACGTCGTCGCCCTTCCACCGGGTCCGCTCGGCGTGCCGGCCCAGCCATCGCAGGAGGGCGCGCAGCAGCAGCCCGGCCGCGGCGCCCGCCGCCAGGGCGATGCCCGCGACGAGCCAGTCGTGGAGGACGAGATCGCGGTTCAACGGACCTCCTCCGCTGCGCGTTCCCGGCCCGGGGGTGTGGCGGCGGGCGCTGCCGAGCGTCGTATGAGGTGTGTCGTCACCTTGTCACCTGTCAGTTCGTCGTGCTGTAAGCCGCGTTCGGGCGTGTGTACGCATCCGGAACGGGCTGCCATCCTGCCCCATGGCGGGGTGACGGACCGCAGGCGGGGCGGCGGCTAGCGGCGTACGGCGGCGTGTTCGAGGACGGCGCGGACCTCGGCGGTGATCGCGCTCTCGTTGTGTTCGAACTCGGGGCCGGTCAGCAGCCGGGGGTCGGCCGGCAGGCCGGTGAGGACGGGGGTGTGGAGGTGCCCGCCGGGCAGGTGCGGGGCGAGTTCGGTGCGCAGCCGGTTGGAGCGGTAGGCGACCTCGTTGGACAGGTAGCCGCCTCCGCCGCCCGCCACGGCGCGCGAGCCGGGTGTGGGCCCGTCGGTCCGGTCCACGGGGGCCGTGGCGCCCGCCGGGATCTCGGTGACGTCGGGGTTGAGGAGGACGGGGTAGGGGCTCTGCACTGCGGCGGTCACCGCGTCCGCGGGGAGGGTGGTGCGGATGAACTCCGGGCCCGGGCCGAGGCCGGGGGCGGTCACGGGGTGTTCGCGGGTGCCGCCGGAGAGGGCGCGTGCGTTGTCGGGGTAGGGGTCGGCGGAGCGTGCGCGCCCGGCCCAGTCCTCCAGGGTGAAGATGCCGGGGTAGCCCTGGCTGACGGTGGTGATGATGTCGGCCGCGGCGGGGCCGGCGGTCAGGTGCGGGGCGAAGGCCCGCTCCACGATGCCGGCGTCGAAGTCTGCGTAGCGGACGGGCAGGACGACGGCGCGGATCTCGGCGGGGCTGCCGTCGGCAAGGGTCACGCGCCGGCCGTTGAGCTGGAGGGCGGCCGATCCGGACGGGTTGGCGCGGCGTATCTCGGCGTCGAGTCCGAAGGGGTCGAAGCCGCTGATGAAGACGCGTCGTACGCCGGGCGCGGCCTGGAAGGCGTTGTCGGTGAGGCCGCGGGAGGCGTCTTCGAAGCGGGCCCGGAGCGCCGCCCGGTCGACGGTGAACCTCGGCTGCCAGCGGGCGAGTTCGGCGGTCATGGCGAGCCGTGCCCAGTACAGCGGGCGGTCGTCCGCGGGGGCGAGGTCGCCGCCGGGCCGCTGTCCCTGGGCGCGGCGTACGGAGGCCTGCCAGAGGGCTTCGCCCCAGGTCCGCAGGAGCCGTTCGGCCTCGGCGGGGCCGCGCGTCGTGCACAGGGCGGCGGGCAGGCGCCGTACGAAGTCCCCGAGTCCGGCTCGTTCGACCAGGGCGGTGGTGCGGGCGTCCGCGAGGCGTGCCTGTTCGGCGTCGAGCGCTGCGGTCGCCGGGGGGCGGCAGGCCGGGGTGCCGTCGGCGGCGTGCGCGGGCGGGGCGACCGTCACGGGGAGGACGGTGACGAGGAGGGCGGCGGCCGATGCCGCACGACGTAAGAGCATCATGCGATGTGACATTACATAGCGGCTGTCACCCCCACCAGGCACACCGGCCGCAGCCGCCGGGACTGGCTCAACTGCGCCGCCGCAGCGTCCGGTTCGCACGCCCCGGGGCCGCCGGGCACGGTCCGCCCCGGGTCACTGCGGGGTGTGCCGGGGCCCGTCGGTCGGCGTTGGACAGGTTCAGGTGCTTCGGATGCCGTCGATGATGCGAGTCCAGTTGTCGCTACCGTGTCCGTTCTCGATCGCGTGCCGGTAGTGGGCCTGCACGGCCAACGGGAGAGCGAGGTCGAGGCCGAGTGCCGCGCTGGTCTCGACGATGTGGTCGGCCGTCGCGCCCATCATGGTGACCGTGCTGAGGTCGCCGGGATGCTCGCCGGCGTCCAGCGCGGCGCCGGGGGTCTCTTCGCCGGCCCTCAGGATGGCGCCGATCGAGTCGGCGGAGGCGAGCAGCTCCGGCAGCGTCTCCGTGGCCTTCATCCCTGCGGTGCCCAGCATCGCGGTGGCGTGCATCAGTGCGGACAGGGTGGTGAGGAACACCGCGAGCTGGGCTTGGTACATCATCTGGGCGAGGCCCGGATCCTCGCCCAGGTACTTCGGCGTGCCGAGGCGGGCCAGGGCCGCCTGGTGGCGGTCCATCACCTCGCCGGGGCCGCTGTAGTAGACGTGGGCGGCCTCCGTGCCGACCATCGGCGCCGGGACCATGACACCGCCGGTGAGGAAGGCGGCCTCGTGGCCGGCTGCCCACGTTGCCGCCTTGCGCGTGCGGTCGGGTGTGTCCGAGCTCAGGTTGACCAGCGTCCGGCCGGTAAGTGATGTGGTGGCGGTGTCGAGGATGTCGTACATCGCCTGGTAGTCGGTGAGGCTGAGGATCACGAGGTCGCTCGCTTCGAGCGCTTCGCCCGGTGTCGCCGCGAGCGTCGCCCCGTCGGCGACGACGCCCTCAGCCCGGCCGGCGGTGCGGTTCCAGACGGTGACCCGGTGGCCGGCGGTCAGGAGTGTGCGGGTGATCGCCTGGCCCATGGGGCCGAGCCCGATGACGGTGACGGCGCTGTTGCGGCTGGTGGTGTGGTGCTGTTGTTCGTTCACCCCTCCATGCTCGGAGAGGGCCACTAGTCTCGGAAGTACCCACTATTTCCTGGGGTACTTACCTTTTAGTAAGGGGGATCGGTGATGGCCAAGGCGCCGAGGCGCGGGCCTTACATCTGCGGCATCGACGCGGCGCTCGATGTGGTGAGCGGCAAGTGGAAGGGGCTGATCCTCTGGGAACTCGAAGCCCATCGCGTACGCCGCTTCGCCGCGCTCCGTCGCGGTCTGCCGGGAGTGAGCGAGAAGATGCTGACCCAGCACCTGCGGGAGATGGAGGAGGACGGGCTCGTGCACCGGGAGGTCTACGCCGAGGTGCCGCCGCGGGTGGAGTACTCCCTGACCGAGCACGGGCGCACGCTCAACCAGGCGCTCGGGGCGCTGGGTGCCTGGGGCAGTGAACGGATGCGTCGCGAAGGCCTTGAGGTGGTGGACGCGGCCGGGGCCTCACACGGCTGAGGGCCCCGGCCGCCGGCGCGCCCGTCAGGGGCGCAGGCCCGCTCGCCTGAGTGCGATCTCGGACAGAGCCGCGACGACCTGCTGGTCGCCGCGGCGCCAGGCGTCCGCGAGGCCGCCCGGCGGGGCGGGGACCGCGAGGAGGTCGCCCGGCGGTCCGGTGAGGGCGCGCAGCGCGAGCAGGTCGGCGCCTGCGGGTGCGTCGCGCAGGCGCCGGATGGTGGCGCTGCGCCGGATCCAGCGCAGGCGCAGGGGAAGCCACAGCAGGAGCACGAAGGCCACGGGGATGACGATGAGGACGACGGTGGCCAGGGTGGCCACCTGGCTGACGGCGTCCTGGAGCGACTGTCCGGCGTCGGCGATCCCGGTGCCGGCGTCGGCCGCGGACTGGAACGGCTTCTTCAGCAGATCGCCGACCAGCGGCACGTCCGAGGCCGTCTCGCCGGCGTCGTGGAGGGCGGTGGCGAGGCCTTCGCCGGAGCTCTCCACCTTCCGTCCGGGCTCGGCCAGCAGCATGATCGCGTCGTGGACGGCCAGGGCGAACCACACCGCGGCGGCGATCAGGACCACGGCGATCAGGTCCGCGAGGATCTGGCGGTTGCGCCGCGCTGGGGTCTGGGCGTAGAGAAGCATCGGCTGCTCCTGTTCCGGTCATGGCGTCGAGGAGCCGACCCCGGCCAGGTGTGCGGTGCCGGCGGCAGGGCTCGGCCGGTTGCTCGACCGTACGTCGGAATCGGCCCTTCCACCGGTGTTCACGGGTACACGTCCGCGAGCCGTTGCCGGGTTGGCGCAGCGTCGTCGATTCCGCCGTGGCGGGCCGTTGCGGGCCCGGGCGGGTCAGGGGGCGGCGGGCGCGTAGTGGTCGGCGTACTCCTGGAGGCGGGGGGCGAGCGGGCCGTCGGCGACGCCGGTGGAGTTCTCCCGCATCCACAGCTCGTTCTCCACGACGAAGCGGTACGCGAACTCCTCGAAGGTGTCGGCGCACCGCATCAGCGAAGCGGCCACCGCGGCCCGGACGTCCTCGGTCGGCTCCCCGTCCGCCCACCAGCCGGCGGACTCCAGTTCCACGTGCGAGAAGACCACGAACGCCTCGCCGCAGGGGTGCAGGTACAGGTACCAGATGACGCAGTCCTGCTGGTCCCGCAAGAACCGTACGAGGCGGGCACCCTCCTCCATCGGGCTGCGCAGCGGGCCGGAGAGGTGGCTCCAGCACGCCGTCACCGAGACCTCGTCGAAGGCGCGGTGGAGGCGCTCGCTGCCGTAGAAGGCGGCGAAGCCCTCGGGGAGCGCCAGCCCGGCCTCCCCCAGCTCGCGCGCCAGGGCCGCGAGGTGCTCCCCGTGTTCCGATCGCGGTCCGTCCGCCCCGCCGAGCCAGTCGAACCGGCCGTCGAGTCGCGCGGCGTCCAGCGGCGGCAGGCTCTCCACGGGATACACGTCGTAGGTGGAGGCGCAGGGCCGGAAACCTCCCAGGTCGGTCGCGCACCAGCCGGTGGGGAACGGAACGCTCGCCGCGGCGTCGGCTGCGGGCCCGGAAACGGAATCGGAAACGGACATGGAAAACCCCTTGGACGGTGGCCGGTTCGGCGCTGTGCCCGCATCCTCGCGCCCGCCACTGACAACGGCCGTCTTCGTGACCGCGGCGTCTGGCCGCGTGCGAGGATCCCCACCATGGATCATGAGGCGGTGTGGACGACGTACGCAGCGGTGGGCAAGCCCTCTGCGGGGCCCGAGGACGTACTGCGCATGGTGCGCGGTGGCGCCCGTACGGAGCCGGGCGGGCGCGTCGAGGCGCTGGTCGCCGAGTGCGTGCTGTGCGGCGGCGGAGCGGACGAGTTCGAAGCCGCCAAGGGCGAGTGCTTCTGCGTGGGTTGCTGCATACCTCTCGGCATCAAGGACGGGGAGATGCGGCCCGACGCCTACCCGTGGACGCTCGAACCGACCGAGACCCCGCTGCCGCCCGCCTCGCCGGGCCCCGGCTTCGAGCGGTCGGACCTCCCCCGTTGCCCCGCAGGGCACGACGTGTTCCAGGTGGCGGTCGCGCTCGCCCTCACGCGGGACGGGGCGGTACGGGGCATCTCGGTCGGCCTGAGGTGCCCCGAGGACGGCGCGCTGTGTCTGTACGTCGACAACGCGCGCGTGGTGCCGGGCGCGTCCTGAACTGGCGTCGGCTTCCGTTTAGTTCGGCGTTGGGCCTTCGGTCTCCGGCGGGGCGGGTTCGTTCTCGGCGGCCGGCGGCCGCCGCGTACGGTGTCGGCATGACGGGTGGGCTGTGGGCAGCGGATCGGTTCGCTGAACCCAAGCGGAGCGGCACGGGCCGCCGGCTCCACGGGGCGTCCTCGCGCCTACGAGGGTTTCCAGGCCGAGGGGACCGGCCAGGGCGCCGGGGCCGCCCTGGAGGCGGCACCTGCGGCGGTACTCGGCGGCGTGGGATGATCAAGAGATGACCGGAACGAGCAGTGAGGACGGTGCCGGCCTCCGGCGCGAGACCGAGCGGGTCGTCAACGAAGTGGCCCAGGAGCTCCGCACGTTGGACGACGGTGCCGCCTGGTTCTCCGGCCTCTCCCCCGCGGGCCGGCAGGAGGTGCTGCGGCAGGTCGGCGGGTACGCGATGCAGGCGCACATCACAGCCGCAGACGGCCGCGCCGGGGTGGCGCGGTCCGGGGCTCCCCGCCGATGAGCACGTGACGGCGTTCCGTGTGCTCGTCTCCGTGTTCGCCGTCGCCGATACCCGCCGCAGGGAGACGTACTGCAAGGGCGCCTGCGGACACGCGTGGCACAACCTCCCTGCGGCAGCCCAAGAATCGTAGCGACGGCTGCTCCCCACTACGGCCACTGTGGCTGATGGGGTTGTGGGGGAACCGTCGTTCCGTGTGTGCCGTCCGTAGGGGGCGGGGCGCGTTCGCGGCGGCCTCCTCGGCGGGCCGCAGTGGCATGGCCGGGGGGTGGGTGAACTGGCCCACGGCGCAAGGGGGGAAACGACATGGCTCTGGACACGAGGGAGCAGCCGGCGGGGGCGGGGGGCCGGGCCCGGGACGAGTGGTGGGGGGCGGTGGGCTGGGCGCTGCTGGGGGTGGTGCTGCTGGCGCTCTCCGCCGCGGTGGGCAGCCTGATCACGGGGCAGATCGCCTACGAGAAGTCGTTCCTGGGAGCCCGGCCGTGCGCCGAGGCGCGGGAAGAGCGGGAGGCGCAGGGGACGGGCGCCTGCCTGCGTACGGTCCGTGCCACCGTGCTGTCCGCTCAGGCCGCCAAGAGCGGCCCGAAGAAGGCGACCATTTTTCAGGTGCGGCTGCGGGCGCCCGTTCCGGCTCCCGCCGATCGGCCGTTCAACCTCGATCCGGACGGCGAACTGTCTCGGCTGGTCAAGCCCGGTGCCGAGGTGGAGGTCGTCACCTGGCGGGACGTCCAGGTCTCCGTCCGCCACGACGGAGTCAGTGAGACGCTGCCGGGGCTGCCCGACGAGGCGACCATGTACGTCGGGATCACGCTGGTCGGCGTGTGGATGACGGGGGTGGCGTTCATCGCCGCGTTCGGCAGTGCCCGCCGGGCCCGCTGTCATGCCACCGGCCGCCCCGTCACGCCGCGGGTCGGCTTCGGCATGGCGAAGGTCCTGTGTGTGGTGGTGGTTCCCCTCGTCGTGTCGTTCTTCGCCATGACGGTGTGGGACGCCTGGATGGCGGCGGGCACGACGGTGGCCGTCTGGGCGCTCATCGCGTTCCCTGCCACGCTCGCCGCCCTGCGGTGGGACCGCGACAGCTGAAGCCGGCCTGTCCGACCGTCAGGTCCGGTACGGCCTAAGGTCGGTGGCATGAAGATCAACATGTTGACGCTGCCCGTGGCCGAGACCGGGGTCGACTCCTGGCTGGCGGTCCTGGCCTCCGCCGCGGCGGCCGACCTGCCGCAGTTGCCCGCTCCCTCGCGGACGGAGGTCGCCGGCCGGCTGCGCGTGCCGTCGGGCCGCGGACGGGCCGTGCTCTGGGCGGCGGAAGAGGGTGCGGGTGTGGCCGCTCTGGTCCTGTTCTCGGAGGAGGCCAACCGGCACACCGCGTTCGTGGACGTGCTGGCCGTGCCGCCGCGGGCGCGGCGCCGGGGCGTGGGCACGGCCTTGTGGGAGCGGGTCCGTGCGGAGCTGGTCGCGGACGGGCGGACCTCCGTCGAGGCGATGGTGGACCTCGGCGGTGCGGGGCAGGCGTTCGCCGAGTCGCTCGGGTTCGTGAACGTGCTGCCGATGGCCTGGTACGAGCAGGAGTTCCCCGAGCGGCCCGCGCCGGTCCCGGCCACGCCCGGCTACGAGCTCCTCGCCTGGCACGGCCTGGTGCCGGACGCCTGGGCTCCGGCCGCGGCGGCGGCCCACGGGGCGATGGAGGATGCGCCGAGCGGGGACATGGACCTGCGGCTCGAGCCCTGGACCGCGCGGCGGCTGCACTTTGTGCAGCAGCTGGTCCTGGACCGGGGCGGGGAGCTGATCACGGTCGCGGCGGTGACCCCCGAGGGTGAGGTGGGGGCCTACACGGAACTGGTCCTGCCGGATCCCTGCGGCACGCGCGCGCTCCAGTACGACACGGTGGTCACCCCCCGCCACCGCGGCCGGGGCCTGGGCCGCGCCGTGAAGCTGCACATGGCGGCCCATGCCGCCGGCCGGTATCCGGCACTGCGCCGGATCGCCACCACGGTGGCGGACGAGAACACGCCCATGCGGACGGTGAACGAGTCCCTCGGCTACCGCCGCGAGCGCGGTACGGCGTACTTCCAGCTCAAGCTGTAGCCGCGCCGTCTAGCGTTTCAGGTAGGCCAGGACGGCCAGGACGCGGCGGTTGTCGTCCGCGGAGGGTTCGATGCGGAGTTTGGTGAAGATGGCGGCGGTGTGTTTGGCGACCGCGCTCTCGCTGATGAACAGGGCGTGGGCGACGGCGGTGTTGGAGCGGCCCTCGGCCATCAGGGCCAGGACGTCCAGTTCGCGCGGTGTCAGTTGCGCGGTGGTGCCGCGGGCGTCGCTGCGGGCCAGGAGCCGTGCGATGACCTGGGGGTCCATGACCGTACCGCCGGTGGCGACGGTGCGGACCGCGTCGATGAACTGGGTGGTGTGCGTGATCCGGTCCTTGAGGAGGTAGCCGATCGCGCCGTGGCCTCCGGCGAGCAGTTCGTGTGCGTAGAGCTGGTCGACGTACTGGGACAGGACGAGGACGGGCAGGGCGGGCCGGGACCGGCGTGCTTCCAGGGCGGCTTGGAGGCCTTCGTCGGTGAAGGTGGGTGGCAGGCGGATGTCGACCACGGCCACGTCCGGTTCCTCTTCGAGGAGGGTTTTGAGCAGGGCGGGGCCGTTGTCGACCGCGGCGATCACCTCGAAGCCGTGTTCCCGCAGGGTGCGCGTCAGCCCGTCCCGGAGGAGGAAGAGGTCTTCGGCGAGGACGACGCGCACGGTATCTCCAAGGTCGCGGTGGTCGGGCCGCCCCGCGGGCTGTGCAGGACGAGGGTTCCGTCGAAGGGGTCCAGCCGGCGCCGTACGCCCCGCAGTCCGCTTCCGTCGGGGTCCGCGCCGCCGCGGCCTTCGTCGGTGACGGTGACGCGCAGGACGTCGTCGGCGTGGCTGAGGCGGATGCGGACCGCGGGGGCGCCGGAGTGCTTGGCGGCGTTGGCGAGGAGTTCCGCGACGGCGAAGTAGCCGGCGGACTCGACGGGGGCGGGGAGCCGGCCGTGCAGGGCCACCTCGATGTGCACGTCGAGGTGGCTGTCGAGGGCCAGGGAGCGCACCGCGTCGCCGAGGCCGCGGTCGGCGAGGACGGGGGGCAGGACGCCGTGGACGAGTTCGCGGAGGTCCTGGAGTGCCCGCTCGGCGGTGGCCCGTACGTCGCGCAGGAGTGCGCGGGCGGCCGGGGGGTCGCGGTCGAGGAGCCGGGTGGCTTCGTCCAGGGTCATGCCCAGGGCGACGAGGCGGGCCTGTGCCCCGTCGTGCAGGTCCCGCTCGATGCGCCGGAGTTCGGCGGCCTGGACGTCGAGGACGTCGGCGCGGGAGCCTGCGAGGTGTTCGATGCGGCGGGCGAGTTCGGTGGTGTGCGGGGCGGCGAGCAGGCGTCCGCTCCAGCGTGCGTGCAGCCGCAGGGTGGCGGGGGCCAGCCGGATCCCGGCGAAGGTGAATCCGAGGCCGAGCAGGAGCGCGGCGAGCATCGCCGGGGTGGAGTCGACCAGGATGAAGGCGTACCAGTTGCCGTCGCCCAGGCGCCGCCAGACGAAGGGCTGCACGGCCGCGCCGAAGAGGCCGTACTCGAGGAGGGCCGGCGGCAGCGCGGCGAGCAGTGCGCCCGTCCACGGCTCCGCCCAGGCCCAGCGCAGGTCGTGCCAGAACCCGTCGTCGCCGAGGAGTGCGCGGGCCTGCCGGTGGCGGCCGGCGGTCCCCCGGGGTGCGGCCGGCCGGGGTGGGAGCGGCTGCGGCGGGCTGATCACGGTTCCCGTCCAGCGGGCGGCCCGGGCGCGGTAGCGGTCGGACATGCGGCGCAGGAACGCCGCGGCGGGCGGGAGCAGGAGGAAGCCGATGCCGACGGGCAGGAGCAGCAGTGCCCCGACCACGAGGGTGCCGGCCCCGGTCACGGCGAGCGCGGTGAGCGAGAGCAGCTGGCATCGGCCGATGTCGGCGAGTTGGCCCCTGATGCCGGGGCGTATGTCTGCCTGTGCCATGCCCACCTGTGGTTCCGTCATGTCAGCGCGGTGCGTGCGCTGTTGCGGCGGTGATCCTATCCGGCGCGCTCGCCGTGCGGCGGGCTCGGGCTCGGGCTCGGGCGAGCCATGGGAGCGCTGCGGCCAGGCAGGCGGCGCCGAAGACCATCATGGGGGCCGCCGCGGGCGACGTCTCGTCCGTCACGAGCAGCAGGCCGAGGTTGACCAGGGTGTGGAAGCCGCCCGCGAGGAGCAGCCGGTTGCTCCGTACGCGTTCCAGGGCCAGGCCGAGGATCACGGACATCGCGACGGTGGCCGTCAGGAATCCGGCCGCGTACGCCGGTCCTTGTGCGAGGGCGGGTACGTGCCACAGGCCCCAGACGGTCCCGACCAGAGCGGAGGCGGTGACCGGGCCGAAGCGGGTGCGCAGCAAGGGCTGGAGGTAGCAGCGCCAGCCGATCTCCTCGGCGCAGGCGCCGAGGAGCTGGGCGGCCACGAGCAGGGCCAGGGGGTGTGCCAGGGCCGGGGGGTTGGTGGCGGGGAGCGTGCCGGAGGTGAGCAGGATGCCGCCTGCGGACAGGGCGATGATCAGGGCGGGGGTGAGCAGGAGGGCCGTCCGGCCGGTGGCCGACCGTGGTGCGCGGCCTGCCGGCCGGCCGGCGCGGGCGGGCAGGGTTCCGGCGAGCCGGTCCTTGGTCCGGGCGGGCCACAGCAGGGCCACGGCCGCCACGGCGAGGGCGGGGCCGAACTGGGTCAGTTGCACCACCTCGGGTGGTATCCCGGTCGCGGGCTGGAGGGCTCCGCAGATTCCCGCCGCGACGAAGGCGACGGCGAGGAACACCCCTGCCTGGGCCGCCCATCCGCTGCGTTCCGCCTTTTCCCGCACCTGGACTTGTACCTGCGCCTGCGCCTGGCCCTGCTTGTGGTCCGGCATGCTGCCCGGCCTCCCCCGTGGGTCGCCGGGGGCGCGGCTCTCACGCCCCCCGTCTTCGACTTTGCCGGTGAGGGGTGCGGTCCGTCCTTGTACGTGGATGCCGAGGGGGGTGTATCCAGGTACACCCCTCCCCCTCGTTGCCGGGCGTTCCGCGGCCGGGGTCAGGGTGCGGTGGTGGACGGGTTCAGCGCGTTGTCCAGCCGCCGTCCACCGAGAGGGTCGTGCCCAGGACGAAGGAGGCGCGGTCGCTGCAGAGCCAGGCGGCCGCCTCGGCGATTTCCGCCGGGTCGGCGATGCGCGGGAGGGGGGCCGACTGGAGGAGGACGTCTTCCATCGCCGGGTTCTGCTGGAGCCAGTTGTCGATCATCTCGCTGCGGGTGGAGCCGGGGGCGATGGCGTTGATGCGGATGTTGTGGGTGGCGTACTCGCAGGCCGCGGCCTTGGTGAAGCCGAGGACGGCGTGTTTGGAGGCGATGTAGGTCGCTGTGACCGGGGTGGCGACGAGGCCGGCGGTGCTGCTGTTGTTCACGATCGAGCCGCCGCCGCCTGCCAGCATGGCGCGGATTTCGTGGCGCATGCAGTTCCAGACGCCGCGGACGTTGGTGTCCATCACGGTGTCGTAGGCGTCTTCGTCGAGCAGGTGCATCGGCTGGGGGGTCGCGCCGACGCCGGCGTTGTTGAAGGCGGCGTCGAGGCGGCCGTGGGCGGCGACGGCCGCGTCGACGGCGCGGGCCACGTCCTCGGTGCGGGAGACGTCGGCGACGACGTACTGGGCCTGGTGGCCGGCGGCGCGCAGTTCCCGGGTGAGGGCGGCGAGTTGGGGTTCGCGGCGGGCCACCAGGGTCACCGAGGCGCCTTCGCGGCAGAAGACGCGTGCGGCGGCCGCGCCGATGCCCGCGCTCGCGCCCGTGATCAGCGCCGATTTGCCCGCCATCAGAGAATTGCTGGTCTCCCCCGTCACGGCGCGACCGTAACACGATGGGATGGGGGGCGTGATGAGAAGAAGAGTTGTGCTGGTGACGGGTGCGGCCGGATTCGTCGGTTCCGTGGTGGTGGAGCGGCTGGTGAAGGAGGGCGTGGGAGTACGGGCGTTGGCGCACCGCTCTGATGTGCCGTCAGGGGTGGAGGGTGTGCGGGGGGACCTCGTGCGGTCCGGGTCGCTGCGCGGGCTGTGCGAGGGGGTGGACTGCGTGCTGCATCTCGCCGCGCGGATCGGGGGCACGGCCGAGGAGTGCCGGGCCGTCAACGTGGACGGTACGCGGGCGCTGTTGGCGGAGGCGGAGCGGGCCGGGGTGCGGCGGATCGTGCAGCTGGGCACGGCGGCCGTGTACCGGGAGGGGGCGCACCGGGGTGCGGTGGAAGGGGAGCTCGCCGAGGAGCCGGGGTCGGTGACCAGTGTGACCCGGCTCGTCGGTGAGCGGATGGTGCTGGCGGCGGGCGGGGCGGTGGTGCGGCCGCATCTGGTGTACGGGCGGGGGGACCGTTGGGTGGTGCCGTCGCTGGTGCGGTTGCTCGCGCGGTTGCCGCACTGGGTGGAGGGCGGGCGGGCCCGGATGTCCGTGGTGTCGGTGGATGCGCTGGCCGGTGCGATCGCCGAGTTGGCCGTACGGGAGGAGGGTGCGAGCGGTGTGCTGCATGCGGGTCATCCCGAGCCGGTGACGGCGCGGGAGTTGGTGGGGACGGTGGCGCGGGAGCTGGGGTTGCCGCTGCCGAGGGGGGAGGTGGACCTGTCCGGGGCGCTGGAGCTGGTGGGGGGCCCGGACGGTCCGGATCCGGTGGTGCGGCGGCAGGTGTCGCTGCTGGCGGTGGACCACTGGTACGACAGCGGACGGCTGTGGGGGCAACTGGAGGCCTCCCCCGGGGCGCGGTTCTCGCAGGCGTTCGGTCAGTACGCCGACTGGTACCGCGGCGAGGGCCGGCAGGTGCGCCGCTGACTCGCCCCTGGGCGTGGCGGGGCGGCCGGTGGGGGCTGCGCCGGTCACCGCAGGGGGAACATGGCGTGGCTCTCTTCGTGGCGGCCGGTCACCGTCGAGGTGAAGACGGTGCGGCCGTCCTGGTGGCCGGTGATCTCGACGCGGCCGGGTGCGACGACGGTGGCGTCGACCCAGCAGGGGGTGTCCAGTTCCGCGTACTGGTGGAACTCGGTGGACAGGCCGGTGGGGGTGAACGTACCGGGGAGGTGGAGTCCGCAGGCGGCTTGGCGGGCGGCTTCGACCAGGACCATGCCGGGGTGGTGGTCGTTGGCGTGCTCGAAGAGGATCGGGTGGTCGAGGTCGGGGTTCAGCAGCCAGCGGCCGGGCCGGTCGGCGGGGGCGAGGACCACGTCGAAGGGCACGAGCCGGCCCGCGGAGGCGGCGGGTACGGGCGTGCGGCGGGCGAGCGGGCGCGTTAAGCCGACGTGCCCGCGGTCGCCGCGCAGCCGGCGGTAGGTGGTGGGGGCGACGCAGGTGAAGCGGGCGGTGCCGGAGGCGGCGAGTTCGCCGTCGCGGTGGATGTCGACCTGGAGGAAGCCGGAGAAGCGGCTGCCCTTCCAGATGAAGTCCGTGCAGCGGGCGGTCATGTCGAGTTCGCTCGGGCCGCGGCCTATGCGCAGCTGCTCGGGGCGGGTGGTGAAGTCCAGGCTCCAGAGGAGGACGTTGTGGCCGAGGGGGACTCCGTAGACGGCGTGGCAGAGGTAGAGGCCGGCCTGTCTGATGGTCTCGCCGGCCTGTACGGGGTCGTGGCCGCGGCCGTCGGCGCTGGTGAAGAAGGTGTGGGCGCGGGGCCACTGTCCGGTGAGGGAGAAGGTGTCGTCGCAGATGCGGTCGCAGCCGGTGAGGAAGACCTCGGCGAGTGAGCTGCGGTGGACGTACTCCCTGGGCACCGTGGTGGTCAGTACTGGGGCCTCGTTGCAGCGCGTCCAGGGTTCTCCCACTCCCCTGAGCGGGAGGACGGGCGCGTGGTTCCGGGTCGTCAGCATGGTCATGGGACCTCTCCCGCAGAGCCGTTTGACGGATGGGACGGGTTGCGTACGCGAAACGCAAGATACGTACTCTCCGGTTTGGTTTGCAAGGTGCGGAGGGAGAGTGGATGTCGCTCGTGCGCCATGGCCGGGGGTGGCCGATCAAGACAGTGCGGGGCCGCCGTGACGTCGACCAGCGAATATCAGGATGGCGGCTGTCGCTCGCGATGCGGGGGATCACGGGCCAAGTGGGAGAAGGGCTTCCGGTCATATGCGCCGGTCCGGCAGGCCATGGTCACATGTTGTTCAACGGGCAACGTTCAGGCCTTCCTTGAGTGATCGCCGTGTGGCGGAACCCGTCCGGCAAACCATTGGCAGGCGGGGTGGGGCAATGTCAGAATCGGGGCCGCCGCCGGTCACTAAAGAACCGGATGGATGGTTTCTGAACGCAGGGTGTCGGCAGTCCGCTGCCCCCTGTGACCGATGTTCGCCGCCATCCTGGAGAGCCGTCAGATGAACCGTCAGTGCCCCATAGCGATCGACCTCTCCGGAGCGGACGTGCACGCCGAGGCGGCGCGCATCCGGGAGCAGGCGCCGGCGACGCAGGTGCTGCTGCCCGGCGGGGTGACCGGCTGGGCCGTCAACCGGCACGCCGACATCCGCAGGCTGCTGGTGGATCCGCGGGTGTCGAAGGACGCCTACCGGCACTGGCCGGCGTGGATCAGCGGAGAGGTCGGCGCCGAGTGGCCGCTGTCGATCTGGGTCTCCGTGCAGAACATGATCACCGCCTACGGGGAGGAGCACACCCGCCTGCGCAGGCCGGTGGCCGCCGCGTTCACCTCGCGGCGCGTCGCCGCCCTGCGGCCGAGGATCGGGGAGGTCGTGGACGGGCTGCTGGACGGCCTGGCCGCGCTGCCGCCGGGCCGGGTGGTCGATCTGCGGGCGGGCTTCGCGCACGAGCTGCCGACCCGGATGGTCTTCGAGCTGTTCGGGATCCCGGAGCGGTCGTGGGCACCCCTGCACAAGATCATCAAGGGTTTCTTCGACACGACGATCACGGTCGAGGACGCGCAGCGCAACGCCGCGGACATGGACGTGACGATGGCCGACGTGGTCGCGTACCGGCGGGCGCACCCGGCGGACGACATCACCAGCGTGCTGATCGCCGCACGGGACTCGGGCGGGGAGGAGGACGGGGTGCGGCTCAGCGAGAAGGAGCTGGTCGACAACCTGATCCTGCTCTTCAC
Source organism: Streptomyces sp. NPDC048424 (assembly GCF_040651555.1). Taxonomy (NCBI): domain Bacteria; kingdom Bacillati; phylum Actinomycetota; class Actinomycetes; order Kitasatosporales; family Streptomycetaceae; genus Streptomyces; species Streptomyces sp. NPDC048424. Next base: position 52,650 of record NZ_JBEZKE010000024.1, read on the forward strand.
GGCCGGCTACGAGACCACCGTCAACCTGATCTGCACCGCCCTCCACGAACTGCTGCGCCACCCGGAGCAGTTGAAGTCCGTAAGGGAGGGACTCGGATCCTGGGAGGACGTGGTCGAGGAGGCGCTGCGCATCGAACCGCCGGCCTCGTACGGGCTGTTGCGGTTCGCGGTGGAGGACATCGACATGGGCGAGGGGGTGGTGATCCCGCAGGGGGACCCGATCCTGGTGTCCTTCGGCTCGGTCGGGCGGGACCCGCAGCTGCACGGGGCGGGGGCGGAGCGGTTCGACGTCACGCGCGAGACGCGCGGTCAGCACCTGTCCTTCGGTTTCGGGACGCACTACTGCCTGGGCGCGACCCTGGCGCGGGCCGAGTGCGCGATCGCCGTGGAGCGCTTCTTCGAGAGGTTCCCGGAGGCGGAACTGACGGTCCCGCGGGGCGGAGAGCTGCCGCGAGTGGCGTCGTTCATCTCCAACGGGCTGCGGGAGCTGCCGGTGGTGCTGGGGGCCGAGAAGCGGGGTGTGTGAGGCGCAAGGGAGGGAAGTGATGGAAGGGGGTGTGGGGTTTTGGTGGAGAGGTGACGGATTGTGATGCCCGGCTGGGGAGAGGCGCTTGACTAAAATACGGACCTTCTGGTTGGTTTTGATGAGGTGACGGATGATGGGGTGACGGATCCTGTCAGGGGATCCGTCAGGCACGACCCATGGACAACGGAGGCACCGTGGCACGGCAAGAGCGTGCGGTACGTACGCGTCGCGCGATCTTGGAAGCGGCGGCGGCGGTCTTCGACGAGCGCGGCTACGACGCGGCCACCATCGCCGACATCCTCGCGCGGGCGGGGGTCACCAAGGGCGCCCTCTACTTCCACTTCTCCTCCAAGCAGGAGCTGGCCCAGGGCGTGCTCGAGGAGCAGTTCGCCGAGGGCGGGGTACCCCACCGGGAGAGCAAGCTCCAGGAACTCGCCGACGTCGCCATGGTGTTGGCGTACCGGATGAAGCACGAGCCGATGCTCAGCGCGGGGGCCCGGCTCTCCCTGGGCCCGGGCATGCGCGACATCTTCGGCGGAGGGTCCGTACCGGGCTGGATCGACTTCACTCGCGCCCTGCTCAGCGAGGCGAAGGAGCAGGGCGAACTGCTCCCCCACGTCGATCCCGCCGAGACGGCCTGGATCCTGTCCGCCTGCTGGACGGGCGCCCAGATCTTCTCGCAGACCCTCAACGACCGGACGGACCTCGAACAGCGGGTGGCCGCCGTCTACCAGCACATCTACCCGAGCATCTCCACGCCCGCGGTGCTCGCGCGGCTGGACCTGGGCCCCGACCGGGGGCGGCGGGTGACCGCGGAGATGGGCATCGGGACCGACCCGGCGCAGGAACCCGAGCCGGCGCTGTCCTGAGGCCGCGCCCGCGGTGCGGACCGCGGGGTCCAGGCGCGCGGTGAAGACGTGTGGCGGCGGGGTATACGACGTAGGGAGTGCGGCCGCAGGGCGGGTTGGCGTAGGCCTCTTACGCACGTCGGCTCCAGCGGGGCACAAGCCGCGCTCCGGTGCGACCGCAGACGGTGGCCGACAAGATCTTGTACCCCCCTGGGCAAACCGCATTGACGGTTTGTGGAGACTCCATGGTCAAGCAGGAGCGTGCGGCCCGCACGCGAGAGACTCTCATCCGTGCTGCCGCGGAGGTGTTCGCCGAGCAGGGTTTCGTCACCGCGTCGATCGCGGCGATCAGCCGACGGGCCGGGGTGAGCGCCGGCGGGCTGCACTTCCACTTCGAGAACAAGACCGTGCTCGCCCAGGCCGTCGAGGACCGGGCGGCGCAGGCGCTGCGGCAGGTCACCACCGAGCGGTGGGGCGCCGTCGCGGCCTCGTCCGGTGCGGTGGACGGCAACGCCCTGCAGGTGCTGGTGGATTCCTCCCACGCCCTGATGGCCCTGCTGGCGGCGGACGTGGTGGTGCGGGCCGCCTTCCTGCTGTGCGCGGACGTCTCCCGCAGGAGCGCGATCGACCTGCGCCGGCAGTGGCGCCTGTGGGTCGAGGCGGTCGCGCGGGCCGCGGCGCGGCAGGGTGCGCTGGCCGACGGGCTCTCCCCGCGGGACGCGGCGGGCGTGGTGGTGGCCGCCACCGTGGGGCTGGAGGCCCTGGGAGCCCGCGAACGGGACTGGCTGGCGCCCCACGCCCTCACCCGGTTCTGGACGCTGACACTCCCCCAGCTCGCGGCCGACGGGACTCTGGGTGGGCTGGTGGCGGAAGGGTCGGCCGGTGAAGCCGGCCGCGGTTCCACCCCGTAACGAGGCGCCGTACCAGACTGATTGGTCTGTTTGAAGAGCCGTGGGAGTCGGTTCCGGGGCCCCGGGTGGGGGCGATCAAGGGATGTGGAGACCGTCAGGGGATGCGCGTCGACTGGTGAAACCCCAGCTGGGAGTGGGTTTTTGAGCGTTAGTCAGGTGGCGTCGGTCTGTAAAACAGCGCAACCGGTTTGATATTGACAAACCGTCGGTCCTGTTTTCTACTTGCTGTGCGACTCATCCAAGGACAGGGGAGTACGGCGTGGACATCGATGTACTGGGCGCGTTGGCTGTGCGGGAGAACGGGATCTCCATCACGCCGACCGCCCCCAAGCCCCGGCAGGTCCTGGCGCTCCTGGCCCTCCATGCCGACCAGGTGGTGCCCGTATCGGCGCTGATCGAGGAGCTGTGGGCGGGCGAACCGCCGCGCAGCGCGCGCACGACGCTCCAGACGTACGTCTTGCAGTTACGCGCCCTCATCGCGACCGCTCTGGAGCGGAGCGCGGCCGGCGGCACGGAGGCCGGTGCGGATCCCCGCGATCCGCGGGATCCCGGCGATCCCGTGCGGACCGCGAAGGACATACTCGTCACCCTGCCGGGCGGCTATCTGCTGAGCAGCGGCGGCGGAGTTCTGGACGTGCGGGAGTTCGACCGGCTCGCCGGGACCGGCTACCGCGCCATGGACGCGGGCGACTTCCCCGCCGCGGCGCGGCTGCTGCGCGAGGCACTGGCCCTGTGGAGCGGGCCGGCCTTCGCCGACGTGCAGGGCGGGGTCCAGCTGGACATGGAGGCCAGACGGCTGGAGGAGACGCGGCTGTGCGCCCTCGACCAGCGGATCGAGGCGGACCTGCGGCTGGGCCGGCACCGGGAGTTGCTGGCCGAACTGACCGTGCTGGCGAGCCGGTACCGCACGCACGAGAACCTGCACGGCCAGTTCATGCTCGCCCTGCACCGCTCGGGCCGGCGCGGCGAGGCGCTGGACGTCTACCAGCGGCTGCGCGGGACGCTGGTGCGCGAGCTGGGGCTGGAGCCGTCCGTGGCGCTGCGGCGCCTGCAGCGCTCGATCCTGATGGCGGGCCCCGAGGGCCTCACTGAGCCGGGCGTCGAGCCCGGGGGCGAGCGGCTCGTACGGGTCTGAGGCGTGCGAGGCGTGTGAGGTGTGCGGGGTGTTGAGGTGTTGAGGTGTTGAGGTGTTGAGGTCTCCGAGGCCTTAGGGGTCTTCGTCCTCCGGCCGGTCAGGGGCCGTCGAGGTGCGCGGGGTCCTGTCGGTCGGCGGCGGGGCGAGAGGGGACGGCTCGGTGCAGGAGAGGTCGGAGCGAACCCGTAGGCGGCTGGTCCATGCCGCGGCCGAGATGTTCCACCGCAACGGCTACGCCAGCGCGACGCTGGGCGAGATCGCGGGCGCGGCCGGGGTGACGAAGGGGGCGCTGTACTTTCACTTCGCCTCCAAGGACGAGCTGGCGGAGGCCGTGCAGCAGCGGGGGTACACCCTGCTGCACGACGAGGTACGGGCCCTGCGCGAGTCGGGGGCCTCGCCGTTGCAGGCGCTGATCGACATCACGCACTGGCTGGCCGCGGCGCTGTACGAGGATCCGGCGATCCCGGCGAGCTTCCGGATCACCAAGGAGTGCGGGGCGGGACCGCGGGGGCCGGTCGGGGCGCAGTCGGTGGTGGTGGACTTCCACGCGGCGTGGATCTCGGCGGTCTGTACGTTGCTCCGGCTGGCGCGGGACGCGGGTGAACTGCCGGCGGCGGACCGGGCGTGGGAGGGCGCGGAGGCGCTGGTGGCGGCCGTGGCGTGCGGGATCGAGGTCCTGTCCGGTACCGGGATGCCGTACCGGGAGCTGCAGCGGAAGGTGGCGGCCCTGTGGGCCCTGCTGCTGCCGGGCCTGGTGACGGCCGAGAGCGTACGGAAGTACCGGGCGCGGGCGCCGGGTGGCGCGGCGGGCGGGCCGGGGTCCGACGAGGCCGCGGAGTTCCTCGGGGCGGGGCGGGAGGGGGCGGGCGGTGGAGCGGGCGGAGCGGCCTGTGAGCGGTGAGACGGTGGTGCCGCTGTGGGCGGCGCCGCTGGGAGGGACGGCCCGCGGTGGTGCGACCGCCGTCGAGGGGAACGGGAACGGGGACGGGGTGACGCCGCCGGGTGCCGTGCGGGCGGGCGTGGTGCTGCCCGGTGACGCGGACCGGGCCGACGCGGCGGGCGCGCAACTCCCTTAGGGGGGCGCGGTGATCGCGGAACGGACCAGTGGGCAGGTGGGCCGGGCGTCCAAGGGGGCGCCCGGCACGGGCAGCGCGGACAGAGGCCGGACGGGTACCTGACGTCCGGCGTTCGCGTTGGTGTCGGTGGTGCTGTTGGTGGTGCTGTTGGTGGTGGTGTTCCGGTGCGGCCGGTGCTCGGGTGAAGTGGTCCTCCCCCGGGCCGGGTTCGTGCGTGTTTCGCCTGGGTGCGGGCCTGTTCCACGGCTGCGGGACGGGGCGTGGAGAGGGGCTCGAAGGGGGCTTGAGAATCCGGTGACATCGGTCAAGTACCGCTACCGTGCCCCGAGTCGAAGGCCGAAAAACGAGGGAGTCGACGACTTGCGGAGGAGACCGTGAAGATTAAGGTGCTGGGTCCGTTGAGTGCCGAGGTCAACGGGGGTTCGATCGTTCCGACCGCACGCAAACCGCGGCAGATCCTGACGCTCCTCGCCCTCTACCCGGGCCGGGTGGTGCCGGTGCCCACGCTCATGGAGGAGCTCTGGGGCACCAACCTGCCGCAGAGCGCTCTCACGACCTTGCAGACGTACATACTCCAGCTGCGCCGGCAGCTGGGTACCGCCATGGGGCCGGGCGGCGGCGGCCCGGGCAGCGCCGGTGGCGCGAAAGAGGTCCTTGTCACGCGGCACGGCGGATACCTGCTGCAGATCCCGCCGGAGGCGGTGGACGTGCACGAGTACGAGAGCCTCGTGACCCGGGGCCACAGCGACTTCGAGCAGGGCGACGACGAGAGCGCGGCGGCCATGCTGCGCGCGGCGCTCACGCTGTGGCAGGGGCCCGCGCTGGTCGACGTACGGGTGGGCCCGATCCTGGAGATCGAGGTGATGCGGCTGGAGGAGAGCCGGCTGGTCACCGTGGAGCGGCGGATCGACGTGGACCTGCGGCTGGGCCGGCACACGGAGCTGCTGGCCGAGCTCACCGAGCTGATCGCACGGCATCCGCAGCACGAGGGGCTGCACTCGCAGGCGATGGTGGCGCTGTACCGGTCGGGGCGCCAGGCGACGGCCCTGGACGTGTACCGGCGGCTGCGGGGCCGGCTGATCGAGGACCTGGGAGTGGAGCCGTCGCCGCAGCTCCAGCGGCTGCACCAGGCGATGCTGACGGTCGATCCGGCGCTGGACGTGCAGGCGGGACCGAAGCGGGGGTCAACGTTCGACCTGTACGCGGTCTGAGCCCGGGACCCGGCCGGCCAGCGCGGGTGGCCGGGCGGGGCGGGTGGCCGGGCGGGGCGGGTGGCGGGGCGGGGCCGCGGGTGTCGGTCGTCTGTCGGGGGGTGCCGGCGGCTGTCGGTCCGCTGTCGGCGGCTTGTTGGCCGGCCCTGACACCTTTCGGGAGACGGCCGGCCGGATCCCACCGGGCGGCCCGGTCCCGAAGGAGCCACCATGCACACACCCGTCACGATCATCGGCGCGGGACTCGGCGGACTCGCGCTGGCCCGTGTCCTGCACGTCCACGGGATCCCGGCCACGGTCTACGAGGCGGAGTCCTCCCCGGCGGCGCGCACGCAGGGCGGGATGCTCGACATCCACGACTACAACGGCCAGCTCGCCCTCGAGGCGGCGGGTCTGATGGACGAGTTCCGCGCCATCGTCCTGGAGGGCCGGCAGGCGATGCGGGTCCTCGACCGGGACGGGAGCGTCCTGTTCGACAAGGCCGACGACGGCACGGGCGGGCGCCCCGAGGTGCAGCGCAGTGAACTGCGCCGGATCCTGCTCGACTCGCTCCCGGCCGGCACCGTCCGGTGGGGGCACAAGGCCGCCGGCGCCCGGGCCCTCGGCGGGGGCCGCCACGAGGTGACGTTCGCCGACGGCGGCACCCTCGTCACCGGCCTGCTGGTCGGCGCGGACGGCGCGTGGTCCCGGGTGCGGCCGCTGCTGTCCACCGCCATGCCCGAGTACGCCGGCACCTCGTTCGTCGAGACGTACCTGTTCGACGCCGACACCCGCCATCCCGCCACCGCGAAGGCGGTCGGCGGCGGGATGCTGATCGTGCCCGCACCGGGCAGGGAGATCTTCGCTCACCGGGAGAGCGGTGACACCCTGCACACCTATGTGGCGCTGGCCAGGCCGCTGGACTGGTTCGCCGCCATCGACTTCACCGACGCCGCCGCGGCCACCGAACGGATAGCGCGGGAGTTCGACGGCTGGGCGCCGGAGGTCACCGCGCTGATCACCGACGGCGACACCGCGCCGGTCCTGCGTCCCCACTACGTCCTGCCGGACGGGCACCGGTGGGACCGGGTGGCGGGGGTGACCCTGCTCGGTGACGCCGCGCACCTCGGGGTCCCGAACGGCGAAGGCGCCAACCTGGCCCTGCTCGACGGCGCCGAACTCGGCAAGGCCCTCGCCGCGCACCCCGACGACGTGGAGGCCGCGCTCACCGAGTACGAGCAGGCCATGTTCGTCCGCAGCGCCGAGGTCCCGAAGTTCGAGGGTGTCGAGCTCTCCGAGATCTTCTCGGCTGACAACACGGCCCACGGCCTGATCGACATGATCACCGAAAAGGGCCGATGACCCGCCGCCCTGTGCGGGGTGCCCGCCTCTAGGGGCAGGACTCCTCGTTCTTCACCGTGCCGAAGTCGATCTTCGTGTCGGTGCCGGTGGTCGTGCCGGCGGCCGGGGTCTGCGTGCAGACCTTCCAGTTCCGGTCGAGGACCTGGTTGCGGTTCTTGCCGAGCGCGTCGTGCGAGGAGAGGAAGTAGAACCCCGCGGCTTGCGCGCCGTCTTGGGCGGTCTGGAGGACCTGGCCGACGAAATTGGGGACGGCGGCCGCCGGCTTTCCCCCCTTCGGCGGGGCGGGGACGCTGCCGGCCGGGGCGGGCGCGGCGGTCGTGGCGGCGGGAGGCGCGGCGGGCGCCGGGGCGGCGCTGGTACCGGTACTGGTGCTGGTACCCGTGCTGGTGTCCGCGGCCTGCGGGTCGCACCCGGTGAGGGCGAGGCATCCGACGGCGGCGAGCAGAGCGATGGTGCGGTATGTGCGCATCGCGCCACTCTGGCGCGGCGCGGGGGGCCGAGAGGCGGCTGTGACCGATCCGTAACGCGCGAAGCCCGCAGACGGCGGGCGGCCGCGGGGCGGTTTATCGCGTCTGCGGTACCGGGGACGGGCGGGGCGCGGGATAATCGGGTTCATGGTCATGCACTCCTCCAGCAGCGCGGCGCCGTCGGCGGCCGAGGTGTTCCGCGCCCGGTACGCGAGCCGACTGCCCGCTTCGCTGGAGGAGCTCGCGGGTCCGGAGCACGGGGTGGTCGAGCTGCCCCTGCACGTGGCCTGGTCCGGGCTGCGCGCCTACGACCTGGACCGGCCCCGCCTGCGCATGGGCCTGTACCGCACCGTCCTGGCCGAGGGGCAGCACGAGGACCTCGTGACCCTGCTGAACCGCGACCTCCTCGTGGCGCAGTGGCCGGTCCTGCGCACCCTGGTCAGCAGACATGTGCGACAGGTCTGGGAGGAAGCCTTTCCCGAGCTCGCGAGCGCGAGGTCCGTCGCCGCGTGAAGCTGAGCGACCTGCACCGGCGGCTGCTGGCCGCCGTCATCGACATCGGCGCGCCGTATCCGCTCGTGATCACCGGCGGGTACGCCGTTCAGGCCCATGGCCTCGTCGAGCGGTTCAGCCAGGACCTGGACGTCGCCACCGAGAACCCGGCTCCGATGGCGGAGATCGTCGCGAGCCTGGAGCGGGGACTGGCCGCACGGGGCTGGCAGGTACGCGTGATCGACGTGGACTCGTTGTCGGCCCGGCTGATGGCTGTCGACCCGGACACCGGCGAGCAGTGCGAGGTGGACGTCCTCAAGGAGCATTTCTGGACGCCGCCGGCCCAGACCGAGTACGGGCCGGTCCTCGCCTTCGACTCCGTCATCGGGACGAAGGTCCGCGCCCTGGCCGACCGCGGCGCCGTCCGCGACCTCATCGACGTACACGCCGCCTCCCGGCATCGCACGGCCGCTGAGCTGGAGCGCCTCGGCGCGCGGCACGGCCGGGACGAATTCCGCCTCCACGACCTCATCGACCGCCTGGCCGGCGCGGACTGGGTCGACGACGAGGAGTTCACCACGTACGGCCTCACCGAGAGCGAGACGGCTGAACTGCGGGGCTGGGCCCAGCGCTGGGTGAGCGATCTCGACCAGCGCCTGCACGACGGCGACGACGAGGTCTGACGGTCCCGTCGGGAGCGGCCTGGGGGTTACAGGCCGAGGATGAGTCCCACCGCGGCGGCGGAGCCGAGGTGGGCGGCGGTGAGCATGAGCCATTCGATGATTCCCATACGCAGGCGATTGCGCGCCAGTACCCGCCACTCGAGGACGATGCCCGCGACGGCGGCGGTGAGCAGGGGGATCCACAGCAGGGCCCACCAGGACCAGACGCCGCCGAAGCGGAGCACGGCGCAGGCCGCGCCGGTGAGCGGCACCATCAGCGACCAGGACGGTGTCTGGCGTGGGTCGTCGGAGTGTTCCGTGGTTGAGGGGTCGTTCACGGCGGGCGGCCTTTCGTGCCGGAGTTGTCGGGTCATGGCGGAGGGCGCGCCGCACCGGTGGGGTGCGGCGCGCCCTCCGTCACATCTCGACGTCTCGGTGGAACAGCTCCCGGAGCGTTCGGCGGTGTCCGTGGCTGTGCCGAGAACGTAGCCCGGCTCGAGGGGGTCCCTCAAAGGGTTGGGGCCGCGGGCGTGTTCAGGAACGGATCGTTTCCGCCGTGTCGCAGGCCGTCGGTACCTCCGGGAATGGGTTCAAAGGTTCCGCAATCGCCTTCGGCTCACCGGGTTTTGGCCAAACCGTCGAACGCGGCGCGCGGTGCGCGGCGTGTCGCGGCGTTCGTCGACGGCCATGGGCGGGCGGGGTTCGGCGTCTGGGCCAGCCGATGTCGTCGTCCGGGTGGGTCTTCTCGGTCGGGTCGGCGGGCCGGGGGGCTGGGGACACCGATGGCCTCATGATCGACTCCAAGGCGCTGAATGCGAGAAGAGCGGGCTCCGGCCGGTGCCGGGGCCGGGTTCTGGAGAGTCTGCCTCGGTCGGTTCGAGGAACGCTTGAGGAACACATGACGTGCGCATGAGAGCCGTCGCGAACCCCTGGCAAAGGTTTGCCCGCGTGTTGCCGGGCGTCCTACGCTCGATGGCGGTTCCCGACAGATTTCTTGCCCGCGACCTCAGGGATGCTCATGCTGCGACAGCCCGCGTTCGGACACCGCCTGAGAAAGCTCCGGATGGCCCAGGGCCTGTCCCAGACGGCGCTGGCCGGCGAGGGCATGTCCACCGGCTACCTCTCCCGTCTGGAGTCGGGCGCACGGCAGCCGACCGAGCGGGCCGCGGGGTACCTGGCCGGCCGACTGGGCCTGGAACCGGCCGACTTCGAGGAGCCGGCCACCGGCTCGCTGGCCCATGCGCTCACCCTCGCGGCGTCCACCGGCTCCCCCGACGCCATCGAGGCGCTGCGCCGGGCCCTGGCCGCCGAGGGGCACGAGCCGCCGGTCCTGCGCTGGCAGGCGCTGTGGCTCCTCGCCCGGGCGGCCCGCGTCCAGGGCGACCACGCGCTGGAGTTGGAGCGGCTCACCCGGCTGGTCGCGCTCGGCGAGGAGGTGGGCGTGTGCGAGCTGCGCGTGCGGGGCCTGACCCGGCTCGCCCGCTGCCTGCGGTCCATCGGTGAGATCAACCCGGCCCTGGACGCCGCCGTCGAGGCCCACCGGATCGCGCTGGGAGAGGAGTTGGGGGTGGAGGACCGGGCCACCGCCCTGCTGGCGCTGGTGTCCGTACAGGCCGAGGCGGGCCGGATCGGGGACGCGCGCGTGCACGCCGACGAGCTGACCGTCCTCGTCGAGGGGCGCTCCGACGCGCTGTGGGCCGAGGCCATGTGGACGGCCGCCGCCGTCCGGATGCGCCAGGGCGACTACCCGGGTGCGCAGGCCTGCCTGGACGACGCCCTCGAGCGGTTCGGCAGTCAGGAGGACCTGGTCCTGTGGATCCGGCTGCGGCTGGCCACGGCCCGGCTGCACCTGCAGAAGCTGCCCGCCGATCCGGAGCAGGCACGTCGGCGCGCCGCCGAGGCCGAGGCCGCCCTCGCCTTCGTGGGCACGCCGGCCCTTCGGCAGGACCTGACCGCGCTCAAGGCCGACCTCGCGTTCGCCACCGGCCAGTACGACGACGCGCGCGCCCTGCTGGGCCAACTGGCCGCCGACCAGCCGAGGATGACCTACCGCGGCCGGGTGCGGCTGGAGATCCTGCGCCATCAGCTGCTGATCCTCGGCGGCGACCCCGCCGGGATCCAGGGCCTGCGCGATCTGGCCCAGCAGGCGCAGGAGGACGCCAACATCGACCTCGCCGCCGAGATCTGGCGGGTGCTGGCCGACGCACTGACCCAGGCGGGACAGGCCGGACAGACCATGGGTCAGGCCACCGGACAGGCCGCCGATCGGGCCGGGCGGGCGGGGCGGCTCAGCGGGGCCTCGGCCGTCGGCGGTTGAGGAAGGCTCAAGTCCCCTGGTGCAGCCTGTGGTGCAGCCCGGAACGCATCGCAGGAACGATCAGAGGGGTGCCTCTCATGCCGTCGCAGCGCGTGCACGCGAGCGAGCGGACGGCGTGGGTGGCCGCCCCGGCCGGCGTGGTCTACGGACTTCTGGCCGACGCCGTCCGCTGGCCCCTCCTGCTGCCCTCGCACGTCCACGTCGAACGGATGGACTTCGACGGGGTCCGGGAGCGGCTGCGGGTATGGGACGTGCGCGAGGACCGGGTCCGCTCCTTCCACGTGCGCCGGGTGCTGTACCCGCACTCAAGGACCGTCGCCTTCGAGCAGGAGGACACCGCCCGCCCGGGCGTGCCCACCACCGGCGTGTGGACGGTCGAGGCGCTCGGCGAGACCGAATCGCTCCTGACGTTGCGTCAAGAGCGCACGCTGGAGGGGCTGCCCGCCGCCGAGACCGAGCACAGCCGGCGGGAGTGGCAGGCGGAGCCGGCCGAGCAGCTCGCCCACGTGAAGGGGGTCGCCGAGCGCTGGGAGCGCCTGGACCAGCTGCTGTTCTCCTTCGAGGACAGCGTGCGCGTGGACGGCCCCGCCGAGCTGGTCTACGACTTCCTCTACCGGATCGGGGACTGGCCCGAGCGCGTCCCGCACGTGGAATCGGTGGGCGTGGTCGAGGACGTGCCCGGCGTGCAGCTGGCGACCGTGGACACCTGCGCCGCCCCCGGCGGGCGTACGGTCACCACCCGCTCGGTGCGGCTGTGCTTCCCCGCGGCCGCGCGGATCGTCGACAAGGAGCTGACGACGTCCCGGCTGATCGCCGCGCACAGCGGCGAATGGTCCCTGGTCCCGGACGGGGACGGCGTACGGGTCGTCTGCGCCCGGCGGGTGATGCTGCGGGAGGACGCGGTCGAGGAGGTGCTGGGGGCGGGGACCGACCTCGTGGAGGCCCGCCGGTACGTACGGACGTGGCTGGGGCGGGCCGGTACGGAGACGCTGCGCCTGGCCAGGTGGCACGCCCAGAGCGCCGTACGCCGCCTGCGATGAGCCACGCACCCACGAGCCCACGAGCCCACGAGCCCACAAGTCTGCGATGAGCACGAGAAGGAGGTCGTGACCATGGTTGCCGCCCGGTCCCGCCCGGAGCCGCTCGACGCTCCCCTGCACCTTGCCGGTCCCGAAGGCCCGTGGGACGAGGTGGGCGACCGGCTCGACGACGCAGGCCGGGCGGTGGTCTGCACGACGTGGGGCCAGTGGCTGGCCGCCGTGCTGCTCGACCCCGCGCTGCGGCCCCTGCTCGGGCGCGACTGGCCGCGCTACCGGCAGACGGCGGCCGCGGCCGGCCGGATGCGCTTCGCCGTCTCGCGGTTCGTGGTGAAGCACTCCGCCGCGGCCGCGCTGAACGTTCCCGTGGACACCGTGGAACTGGGCTACGAGCCGGACGGGCAGCCCCTGGTGCGGGGTGCGGGCGAGGACCTGGCGGTGAGCCTGGCGCACACCGGTGAGCTGATCGTGGTCGGTGTCAGCCGTACCGGTCCGATCGGTGTGGACGCGCAGCCCGCGGACCGTGACGTCGCCGCCGAGGTGCCGCCCGAGCAGTGGTGCACCGCGGCGGAACGCGCGGCACTGGCCGCACTGCCCGCAGGCGAGCGCCGGGCCCGGCTGCTGTGGCTGTGGACCCTGAAGCAGGCCCGTACCAGGGCGCTCGGGCACGGGCCGCACCACGGTTTCTCCCCCTTCGGGTTCGACCGCGACGAGCGGGGCCGTGTCGTTCTGGTGGGCGCGCCGGACGAGGAGGGGGACGCGGACGGGGAGGGGGACGCGGACGGGGAGGGGGGCGCGGACGGGGAGTGGACGTTCACCACCCATCGCGTCCTGGAGCGTTGTCTGGTCGGCGCCGCGCACCGGCGCCGGCCCGCCCCGCCGGCGGCCGGGAAGGCGCAGGTCGACACCGGTTCGCGAAGCGCTGCAGCACCACTTGAGGAAAGGGGAACCGGGCCCGGGGACCACTTACCCTTTCTGCGACCGGTGACCTCCGGGTGGGGCGAGGGAAGGCGGACGCCGTGAACGCAGGGGAACTCTCCGCGGTGCCCTTCGCGCCGGTTTTCCTCTGTCGTGTCCGTGTCCGTGTCGGTGACTGACAAGAGCGCGGACGGGCCCGGGCCGGTCCTCGCGGTGGTGCACGAGGCGGGCCGTGCCGCGCCCGGCTCCGCTCTCGTCCTGGGTCTGCGCGGGCTCCGCCACGACGCGGACGCCGAGATGTTCGCCGCCCGCATCGCCGAGCGCCACCGGCGCCTGCGGGTCACCCTGGAGGGCCACGGCCCGGGCCGGCACACCCTGCGCCTGCTCCCGGAGACCGGCCCGCCCGGCCCCGCCTCACCGGGCAACGCCTCGCCCGGCCACGCGTCGCCGGGCCCCGCGGGCCTGGGCCCCGAGCTGCTGGCCGACCTGCTGGGCCCGTACCCGGGCGCCGGTGAGCCCCTGGCCCTGGCCGGGGACCGGCGCGAGCTGCTCGCGGAGGCCGTCAGCCGTGCCGACGGGCCGGACCGGTACCTGGAGCAGGTCCACTGGAACTGGTCGGGTCCGCTCGACCGGGCCCGCTTCGACGCGGCCTGGCAGTCCGTCTGCGGGCGGGAGTCGGTCCTGCGGGCCGCCTTCGACTGGACGGCGGTGCCACGGCTGCTGCTGCACCCGTACGCCGAGGTCGAGATCGTCCACCGCACCCGTACGGACACCACCTGGCGCGAACTCCTCGACGCGGACCGGGCGCAGGGGTTCGCCCTCAACCGTCCGCCGCTGCTGCGCCTGACCCTGCTGGAGGGGGAACCGGGGGCGCCCACCCGGGTGTTGCTGACCTGCCACCGCGCCCTGCTCGACGAGCGCGGCGTGCACCTCCTGCTGCGCGCGTTCTACCGGGCCTACCTGGCCGCGGGCGCCCTGCCCGGCGGTGAGCGCCGCCCCGACCTGCGCGACCACGCGCGCTGGCTGGCCCGGCAGAGCGCCGAGGGCGCCCGGGAACTGTGGACGCGCGCGGCTCCCCCGCGCGGCGCCGCGACCGCGCCGGGACGCCCCGGCCCGGACACCCGCCAGAGCGGGGAGGGGCGTCTGCGCCGGCGGCTGGAGGACCCGTACGGGCCGCGGCTGCGTTCCTGGGCCGCGGCGCGGGGGGTCGGCGAGAGCAGCGCCCTGCACATGGTGTGGGCGCTGCTGCTGTACCGGGCGGCCGCGGCCGAGGGTCCCCTGCCGGTGAGTTTCGGCGTGCGGGTCTGCGGCGGCGACATCGCGCTGCCCGGCGCGGCCGGTATCCCCGGGCTGCTCGGCAGTGCGCTGCCGATGACGGTGCGGGTGGATCCGGCGGCCCCGCTGGCCGGCCTGTTGCGGCAGGTGCACGACGCCCGGCTGGACATGGGCGCCTATCCGTGGGTGTCGGCCGACCGCATCCGCGAGTGGAGCGGCCGGGGGCCGGGCGAGCGGCTCACCGACACCGTCATCGTCTTCGACGGCCCGGCCGATCCGGGGGCCGACGTGGAGGGTGAACTGCGGGCGCAGGGCGTCGGCGTGGACGCGCCGCGGACCGTGGGCGCCGGCGGCGGTGTGCCCGTCACGATAGTCGCCCGGCACGAGGGCGGCGGAGCGCTGGTGCTCGACGCCGTCTACGACCGGGCGCGTCTGGCGGACGCGGACGCCGCCGCCGTCCTCGGGCAGTGCGTCGGTCTGCTGCGGGCCCTGGCCGATCTGCCGGACCCCGATCCCACGGTCGGCGGGGTGCTGGGCCTGCTGGCGGACGTCGAAGCCCCTTCCATGGCCGCCGGGCCGCCCGCGGTGCGGCGTACCGGGCTGCGCACGCTGCGCGGCGGGGCGTCTTCGGCGGAGGTGATCTGTCTGGTGGGGGTCCCGGGGGTGGTGGGCGGCTGCTACGAGCGGTTCGCCCGCGACCACCAGGGCCCGCAGACGATCGTGGTGTGGGACCTGGACGGTCCGCCCGGCGCGATGGTGCCGGGCGCGGTGCCGGCCGCCCTCGCCGGGCTGCTGGCCTGCGGCAGGCGGCTGGTGCTGGGCGGGTGCGGGCCCGGCGCGGGGGCGGCGTACGAGCTGGCGCGGGTGCTCGCGGACGGGATCGGATCGCCGGTGAGTGTCGTCATGACGGGCCTCGGCGGTCCCCGGAGCAGCGCGCAGGCGCTCGCCCGGGGGCTCGCGAGCATGGCCGTACGGCGCGACTGAGCGCGCCCGCCCGGGCAGGGCCTAGGCGGCGTAGAGGTCGAAGGTCGAGGTGCGGCGCGGTCCGGCGAGGACGTCGAGCTGCGGGTCGACGGCGAGCATGGCCTGGTGCAGTCGCTGGAGTTGCGGCGACGGTTCCACGCCCAGGTCCTCGATCAGCCGGCCGCGCAGCCGGCGGTACACGTCCAGGGCGGTGGCCTGCCGGCCCGAGCGGTACAGGGCCACCATGACCTGCGAGTGGAGTCCCTCGTGCTGGGGGTGACGTGCGGTCAGTTCGGTGAGCTCGGCGATGAGTTCCGCGTGCCGGCCCAGCCTCAGGTCGGCGTCGATCCGCCGTTCCACGGTGACCAGGCGGCTCTCCTCGAGGCGCATCACCTCGATGTCGAGGATCGGTCCGACGCGTACGTCGACCAGGGCGGGGCCCCGCCAGAGGTCCAGGGCGGCCCGGTAGCGGGCGGCGCAGACCTGGCTGTCGCCGGATTCGAAGGCCGACTGGCCCTCGCGGACGAGGCGTTCGTAGTCGTGCACGTCGACGCCGTCCTCGGGTATCTGCAGGAGGTAGCCGCCGTGCCGGGTGACGAGTACGTCCTTGGCGCCGCCGGGGGCGTCGGGTCCCATGGCGGTGCCCAGCCGTCGGCGCAGTTGGAGGATGTACGTCTGCAGGGTGGTCAGCGCGCTCTGTGGCGGCGCGGTTCCCCAGATCTCCTCCATGAGGGTGGGAACCGGTATGACGCGCCCTGGATAGAGCGCGAGAAGCGACAGGAGCTGTCTTGGTTTGCCCGCGGTCGGAACGATGGATCCCCCGTTGACCTCTGCGCTCAGCGGACCCAGAACCTGAATTCTCACGGTCTCCTCCGTACTTCCTTGGCTCTTTTCCTCCGGTGGCCAAGGAGCTGCCCCCGTTCGAGGCACGCTAGCCGGGGTGGATGTGCTCCATCTCTTTCCTGTAGTGGCTTTCGAGCCGCCGCCGAGCGGTTACGGCCAGTCGATCAGGGCGGTGGCGGTGCCGGCCGGGGTGGCGGCCGCGGTCGGGGGGACCGGCCAGTCGATGGGGCCGCCGTCGGCGTGGGCGGCCGCGCCCGCGGTGAGGACGGCGGTGGCGGCGAGGGCGGCGGTGGCGACGATGCGGGCGATGTTCTTCATGGCGACTCCTCCGTGGCAATGTTTTGAATCGTGTTGGCAAGTCCTCTGCCAAGAAGATTGGCAATGTCTGCTCGGGATTTGCTCGTCAATCGCTTGAGAAAGGCTGGAGGGAAGGGCGGACAACGCCCGCCGGCCGCCCTTTGCGTGCATGCGGCGCTTTGGTGAATTGCCGTGACCTGCGCGGGAGTTGCTTTGACAGGGGGTGAACGGGGATGTGCCAGATGTTGCCAAGGAGCCGGAACTCGAGCATCGCCGGAGCGGGCATTGCCAAGACTGCCAAACAATAGGCAATGTATTGCCAAGCGTTCTGGCAATGCGTGGAACACAGGGTCGTGGACGTGCCACGGCCCCGACAGCGGGGGGAGGCCCCTGAATGAATGCGCCGATGAATGCGCCGACGTACGACTCGGACCGAACGGCCCACCTGGACACGGCGGGTACGGGCCGGATGCCGGACGGCGTGCGCGCCGTGCTCGCCGCCTGCACGGCCCGCGACGACCGCTTCGGGAGCCGCGCGCTGAAGGAACACCTCGGGCCCGTCCTGGACACCGAGGTGCACGACCGTCTCGGCGGCCTGCTGGGCGTCCCGGCCGGCGACACGGTCCTGACCACCGGCGCGGCCGCGGCCTTCGACGCCTTCGTCCGCGCCACGGAGCTCGGCCCGGGCGATCGGATCTGGACCACCCCGCACGAGGGCGTGGACCACCTGACCACCCTCTACGCCCTGCGCGACCGCACCCGTTGCCGGCTGGAGGTGGTCCCGCTGCGCGCGGACGGCGACCTCGACCTGGACTGGATGCGGGCCCACATCGACGAGGACGTCGCCCTCGTCTCGGTGGTCCACGTCTCCTCGGCCTGCGGGACCGTCAACCCGGTCGAGCGGGTGGGCCGGCTCCTGGCCCCCCACCGGGCCCGGTACGCCGTCGACGCCTCCCACTCCGTCGGGCAGCTCCCCGTCGACGCCGCGCGCATCGGAGCGCACCTGCTCACCGCGGACGGCTGGAGGTTCCTGCGCGGCCCGGACGCGGTGGGCTTCGCCTACGCCGCGCCCGGGGTGTGGGGTGGCCGCCCGCCCGCGCCCGCCCCGGCGGCCGTGGCCGCGCTGAACGCCGCCCTCGCCCACCACTCGGCCGCCTCCTGCCTCCCGTACGAGGACCTCCTGCCCCGGCTGCGCGCCGTCGTCGAGCGGACGCCCGGGATCGAACTGCTCGCGCCGGGCCGGGAGCAGGCCGGGATGCTGGCGTTCCGTCACGGCGAGGTCCCGGCCGCGCTCATCCGCCGCGGCCTGGCCCGGCGCGGGGTCGTCCTGCGCAAGAGCGTCGCGCAGGAGAACCCGCTCCACCCGGCCGCGCGGGACGGCGCGACCGCCGTGCGGGCGTCCGTCCATCACGACAACGGTGCCCAGGACATCGACCGCTTCGAGCAGGCCCTGCGGGAGGTCCTGCGGGAGGAGCGGGAGAAGCGCGCGTACAGCGGCGCGGTCTTCGCCGCGGCGCCGGCCGCGGTCGGCGCGGACGGCCCCGGCGGGCCGTCGCCGTACCGGGCGAAGCCGGCCGGCCGCCGCCATCTCACCCTGCACCGGGCGACCTGAGCCCTGCCGCCCCGGGCGGGGTCCCCACCCCGCCCTCAGCCACCCACCCTCAGGCCGCCGGGCCGACAGGCCGCCGGGCCCGCACGCCGCAACGGCGCCAGGACCACGTCTCGTACGGGGTTCGAGCGGACTTCCACGGCGTCTTGAGTCCCGCGCAGGACGGTGGCCGCAATCCGGTCTTCAGATCTGGAGGATCCACATGACCATCACCGACGTGTCCACCCTGCCGGGCAGAGACCCTGCCGCGGAACTGGCCGGCATCAAGGCCCTGGCCCTGGCCGGCCCCGACGAGCGGGCCACCGAAGCGCAGCACGCCAAGGGCAAACTCACCGCCCGCGAACGCATCGCACTGCTGCTGGACGAGGGCTCGTTCCACGAGATCGAGGCGCTGCGCCGGCACCGCGCGAGCGGTTTCGGGCTGGAGCAGAAGCGGCCCTACACCGACGGCGTGGTCGCCGGCTGGGGCACGGTGGGCGGTCGCACCGTCTTCGTGTACGCGCACGACTTCCGCATCTTCGGCGGGGCGCTCGGCGAGGCCCACGCGGAGAAGATCCACAAGGTGATGGACCTGGCCGAGGCGGCCGGGGCCCCGCTGGTCTCGCTCAACGACGGTGCCGGCGCCCGTATCCAGGAGGGTGTGTCGGCGCTGGCCGGCTACGGCGGCATCTTCCAGCGCAACACCCGCTCCTCCGGGGTCATTCCGCAGATCAGCGTGATGATGGGCCCGTGTGCGGGCGGGGCCGCCTACTCCCCCGCGCTCACCGATTTCGTGTTCATGGTCCGGGGCACCTCGCAGATGTTCATCACCGGCCCCGACGTGGTGCGTGCCGTCACCGGTGAGGAGATCAGCCAGAACGGTCTCGGTGGCGCCGACGTGCACGCCGCGGTCTCCGGGGTGGCCGCCTTCGCCTACGACGACGAGCAGAGCTGCCTGGAGGACGTACGGCACCTGCTCTCGCTGCTGCCGTCCAACAACCGCGAGACACCGCCGCGCGAGGACGGCGAGGACCCCGCGGACCGGCGTACCGAGGCGCTCGCCGCCATCGTGCCCGCCAATCCGCAGCAGGCGTACGACATCCGCCGGGTGATCGAGGAAGTCGTCGACGACGGGGACCACTTCGAGGTCCAGCCCGGCTGGGCGGCCAACGTGGTGTGCACGCTGGCCCGGATGGACGGGCACGTCACCGGTTTCGTCGCCAACCAGCCCGCCAGCCTCGCCGGGGTCCTCGACATCCACGCGAGCGAGAAGGCGGCCCGCTTCGTGCAGTTCTGCGACGCCTTCAACATCCCGCTGGTCACCCTGGTCGACGTGCCCGGTTTCCTGCCCGGTGTCGGCCAGGAGCACGGCGGGATCATCCGGCACGGCGCCAAGTTGCTGTACGCGTACTGCAACGCCACCGTCCCGCGGATCTCGCTGGTCCTGCGCAAGGCGTACGGCGGTGCCTACATCGTCATGGACTCGCGTTCCATCGGTGCGGACCTCGCGCTGGCGTGGCCCACCAACGAGATCGCCGTCATGGGCGCCGAGGGCGCGGCGAACGTCATCTTCCGCCGGGAGATCGCCGCTTCCGCCGACCCGGACGCGACGCGCGCGCAGAAGATCAAGGAGTACACGACCGAGCTCATGCACCCGTACTACGCGGCCGAGCGCGGTCTGGTCGACGACGTCATCGATCCGGCCGAAACCCGCTCGGTGCTGGTCGGGGCCCTGGCCATGCTGCGTACCAAGTACGCCGACCTGCCGTCGCGCAAGCACGGCAACCCGCCGGTATGACGGCCCGGGAGGCCGCGGCGGCCGCCGGGCCGGGGGCGGGGGCGGGGGCGCAGCCGTGGCGGATCGTGCGCGGGCGTCCCGACGCGGCGGAGACGGCCGCCGTGCTGGCGGTCCTGAGCGCCCTGCTGGGCCGGCGGACGGTCGAGCGGGTGGAGCCCCCGCGCACGGAGGCGGCCGGATGGGACCGCACGGGCGGGTTCCGGCGCGCGGGAACCTGGCGCGAGCGCTGATCCGTCGTGCCCCGAGTGCCCTGCGGCACGCTCTGGACGTCGGGTGAGCCGGACGTCTGGTGAGCGACGGAGGGAACGAGGATGAGCGTGAAGACGAGAGAGATGTCTCCCGAACGGCCCGTGGCGCTGGTCACCGGGGCGACCAGCGGCATCGGGCTGGCCGTCGCCCGGGACCTGGGCGCCCGCGGCCACCGGGTGTTCGTCTGCGCGCGTACCGAGGCCGCGGTCAAGCAGACCGTCGCCGATCTGCAGGGTGAGGGGCTGAGCGTGGAGGGCGCGGCCGCCGACGTGCGCGACCGCAGCGCCGTACGGTCGCTGGTCGCGTCCGCGGTGGCGGCGTACGGGGCTCCGGTCAGCGTTCTGGTCAACAATGCCGGCCGCAGCGGCGGCGGCGTCACCGCGGAGATCACCGACGAGCTGTGGCACGACGTGATCGACACCAACCTCAACAGCGTGTTCCTGCTGACGCGGGAGGTCCTCAACGGCGGCGGCCTCAGCGCGCAGCCCTGGGGCCGCATCGTCAACATCGCCTCCACGGCGGGCAAGCAGGGGGTCCTGCTCGGCGCCCCGTACTCCGCCTCCAAGCACGCCGTGGTCGGTTTCACCAAGGCGCTCGGCAAGGAACTCGCGCCGACCGGTACGACCGTCAACGCGGTCTGCCCCGGATATGTGGAGACGCCGCTGGCGGCGCGTGTGCGCAGCGGGTACGCGCAGGCGTGGGAGACCACCGAGGAGTACGTCCAGGAGCAGCTCGAATCCAAGATCCCGCTCGGCCGGTACTCCACTCCCGAGGAGGTGGCGGCTCTGGTGGGCTATCTGACCACCGATCTGGCCGCTTCCATCACGGCGCAGGCGCTCAACGTGTGCGGGGGGATGGGGAACTACTGACGCCCGGCTGCCGTCGGCTGCCGCCCGGGGACGCGCAAGAGGGGGAGGGCCGCGGACGGTGGATCGTCCGCGGCCCTCCCCCGCTGCCGCTCTCCCGGCCGTTCACAGGACGGTCGGTGGCCCCGAGACGTCCCAGACGACGGCCTGCGGGGCGATCCGGGCGTCCCGCCAGTCGGCCAGGGCGGCGGCGTCCACCTGCTCGTCCGAGAGCAGTACGTGCCGCAGCGCCGGCAGGGCGGTGCGGCTCGCGCGGGCGGCCGCGGCCAGCCGGGCGAAGGCGGACGGCAGTTGTGTCACCACGGTCACCTGCCGCTCGGCCAGCAGCCGGGCGAACGCGCGGGCGTCGCAGGCGGTGTCGCGGTCCACGACGACGGTGCGGGCGCCGCTGAGCAGGGGTGCCCAGATCTCCCGCATGCCCAGGTCCAGGCTGAGGGAGTGGAAGTACGTCCACACCTCGTCCGGCCCCGGCTCCAGCATCGGGACCACGGCGTCCACCCACGATAGGACGTCCATGTGGGTGACGGGCCGCACGGTCAGGGCCCGGCCGGGATCGCCGGCGGCGGGCAGGGCCAGGAAGGCCGTGTGCGGGGGGATCTCGCGGCCCGTCGCCGTCTCGGGGCGTGCCGCGACGACGAAGGGGCCCGCCTTGGCCAGCGGGATCTCGTCGCGCAGCAGTCCGCTGTCGGAGATGACCATCTCGACGCCGGCGTCGCGCATCAGGTGTTCCTGCAGGCCCGCGTTGTGTCCGGGTTCCAGGGGCAGCACGGCGGCTCCGGTGCGCAGCGCGCCCACCACGGCGGCGGGGGCGGTGCTGGAGCGCTGTGCGCGGACGGCGACGGCCGCGCCGGGTCCCGTCCGGCCCGACAGGCGGCGTGCGATGTCGTCGGCGAGCCAGTCCAGTTCGAGGTGGGTCGTCTGCTGCGCGGTGTCGCGGGTGCGGACTTGGGTGGGATGGCGGGCGGCGGCGGCCGCGAAGCGGATGTCGATGCGGTCGCGGCGCGCGGGCCGCCCGGCGGCCGGGTCGAGCCCGATCCGTCCGTGCAGAGCGGCCAGGTCGGCGGACAACTGGTCGAGCTCCGGATGGTCCGGAGTGGCGTTCATGCGGCCTCCCAGCGGGCGGGTCGTGACTCCGGGGCCGATGGTGTCGCAGGGGACCGGAAAACGGCTCAAGTCCCGCCGCACAGGGGAACTTGACGGTCTGTCGGAAATCGGTGGACGGCTCCTGGACGGCGGCTCGACGAGCGGTCGAGGCTCGCTCCAGACGCCTGGCCCGCCCCCTGGGGGCATGCCTACGATTCTGGGGCTCACGCCGAAGCCACACTCTCTCCGTCGCGCTCCGAGGTGACCACTCGTAGACGCAGGCATATGGAACTGAGCTTTGTGGCTATGGCCCGTCTCGCGAGACTGGACTTGACTGTACTCATGACTCAGAACACGCAGATCACCCTCGTCATCGGCGGTCACGGCAAGACCGGCCGTCGCGTCGCCGAGAAGCTTTCCGCCCTGGGCCGCCAGGTCCGGATCGGTTCCCGCAGCGGCCGGCCCGCCTTCGACTGGCACGAGCCCGCCACCTGGGGTCCGGGGCTGGAGGGCGTCGACCGGGTGTACGTGACCTACTACCCCGACCTCGCCTTCCCGGGCGCCGCCGAGCAGGTACGCGAATTCTCCAAGGTGGCCGTCGCGAACGGTGCGCGCCGTCTGGTGCTGCTGTCCGGCCGCGGCGAGGAGGCCGCGGAGGTGTCGGAGGAGAACCTGAAGGCCTCCGGCGCCGACTGGACCATCGTCCGCTCCAGCTGGTTCAACCAGAACTTCAACGAGAGCTTCTTCCTGGAGCCCGTACTGGCCGGGGAGATCGCCCTGCCGACCGGTGACGCGGTGGAGGCCTTCGTCGACGCCGACGACATCGCCGACGTCGTGGTGGCCGCGCTGACCGATGACAAGCACATCGGCAAGACGTACGAGCTGTCGGGCCCGCGCCTGCTCAGCTACAGCGATGTGGCCGCCGAACTGACGAAGGCCACCGGGCGCGAGATCAAGTACATCTCGGTCACCAACGAGCAGTACCGCGCGGTGCTGCGCGAGAACGACCTCCCCGAGGAGTTCGCGGACCTGTTCACCATGATCCTCGACGGGCGCAACGCGCACCTGGTGCACGGTGTCGAGGAGGCCCTGGGCCGCAAGCCCAAGGACTTCTCCGACTTCGCCCGCGACGCCGCGGCGTCGGGGGTCTGGAACGTCTGACGGCGCGAGCCCTCACCACCGCTGCGTCCCTTATCGCTCCTTGACCGGGCGGCGACTCTGGTACGGCCGCCGCCCGGTACTCGGGGTTGGGGGGACGCACACCCGCACACCCGCGCCACCGCGCTCGACAGACCGGCAGGAGGCTCCCGTGCCAGCTCCCCCGTCGTATTCCAGCGAACACGGACTGGAACACGTTCCCCCGCACTTCCACGGCTTCGCCCTGATGCACATCGCGATGCGGCGTGACGCGGCCCGGCTGCGTGCCGCGGCCCCCGCGTGGAACGGCGCGGGCACCGAGTGGTGGCAGCGGCTGCGCCAGGTCATCGAATGGCACCACACCAGCGAGGACGACGTGCTGTGGCCGGGACTGCGCCGCCGGGACGCCGACTTCGACGCGCAGGCACGCGAACTGCACGAGGACCACGAGGAACTGGACGCGGCGATGGCGGCCGTCTCGACGGCGATCGCCCACCGCGGCGACGGCCTGGTCCGGGCGGCGCAGACCTTCGAGGGCGTGCTGCGCGACCACCTGCGCGACGAGGAGCGGATCGTCTTCCCCGTCTTCGACCGGCTCGGCGAGCGGGCCTACCTCGCCGAGGAGCGCAAGGTCGTCTCCAGCGCCCCGATGCGCGTGATGACCTACCTCCAGCCGTGGATGTTCGACGGCGCTTCCCGCCAGTCGGTCGCGCACGTCGCGGCCACCATCCCGCCGCCCGTCCGGCTGATCGGCGCCACGCTGCTGAACCGGCGCTACGAGCGCACGTTGAAGGGAATCCTGAAGTGAGCAGCACGACCACGCAATCGGTGACGCTGGTGGCGGCGACGGTGGGGACCGGGTTGATGGCCGGGCTCTACTTCGCCTTCGACATCTCGGTGATGCCGGGTCTGGGCCGCGGCGACGACCAGACGTACGTGACCGCGATGCGGAACATCAACGAGGCGATCGACAACGGCCTGTTCGGGCTGCTCTTCCTGGGTGCCTTCCTGGCGACCGGGGTGGCGGCCGCGCAGCAGCAGCGTGGCGGGCGCCCGGACGCGGCGCGCTGGGGCTGGCTGGCGTTCGCGTTGTACGGGCTGTCGCTGGTCGTGACCGCGATCGTGAACATCCCCCTCAACAACCAGCTGGCCCGGGCCGGCGCCGATGCGGCGGCGGCCCGCTCCCGCTTCGGCGGCCGGTGGGCCTCGGGCAACATCGTGCGTACGGTGGCCTGTACGGCGGCCCTGGCCGCGCTGGGACGGGCCCTGACGCTGCACGGCCGCGCGTCGGTGTAGCCCCCGGCGGCCGCGGCGACAACGGCGGCGGTGGCAGACGCTGTGGCGCTGCGCCGCTCCTCCCCCCGCGAACGGCGCCCGCTCTCTTCTCCGTCCCCCGCGGGAGAGCGGGCGCTTCGCCGTGTGCGGAGACGGTTGCGGGGTTGCGGGCCGGGGGACAGGACGCTCGAGGCGAGAGGATGTACGCATGGACACGCTCACCGGACTGCTGGAAGGCCCCAAGGCCCGGGGGGCCTTCCTCCTCAAGTCCGTCTTCAACCCGCCCTGGTCGCTGCGCGTGGAGGACCGGGCGCCGCTGTCCGTCGTCACGATGGTGCACGGCGACGCGTGGCTGGTTCCCGAGCACGGCACTGCGGTGGTGATCCGGCCGGGCGACGTGGCCGTCGTGCGGGGTCCCGATCCGTACACAGTCGCGGATTCCCGGGACACGCCGGTGCAGATCACGGTCGGACCGGAGCAGCGGTGCAGTACCGAGGCGGGTGAGGACGTCACCGAGACGATGGCGCTCGGTGTGCGGACCTGGGGGGACGATTTCCAGGACGCCGGCTCGGCCGTGATGCTGAGCGGCACCTACCAGGCGCCGAGTGAGATCGGCCGGCGGCTGCTGAGCGCGCTGCCGACGATTTTGGTGCGGCCGGCCGAGGCCGCCGACACCATGCTGGTCGCTCTGCTGGCGTCGGAGATCTCCAAGGACGAGCCGGGCCAGGAGATCGTTTTGGACCGGCTGCTGGACCTGTTGCTGATCGGGGTGTTGCGGACCTGGCTGGCGGCGCCGGGCAGTGGCGCGCCCTCCTGGTACCGGGCCCAGAGCGATCCGGTGGTCGGGCCGGCCCTGCGGCTGCTGCACGAGAATCCGGCGCACGGCTGGACGGTCGAGGAACTCGCCCTGAAGGTGGGGGTGTCGCGGGCTTCGATGGCGCGCCGGTTCACCGAGGTCGTGGGCGAGCCGCCGGTGGCCTATCTGACCGGTTGGCGCCTGGCCCTCGCCGCGGACCTGCTGCGGGAGCCGGACGCCACCATCGCGACGGTGGCCCGGCGGGTGGGCTACAGCTCGGCCTTCGCCCTGTCGACGGCGTTCAAGCGGGTGCGGGGCATGAGTCCCCAGGAGTTCCGTTCGGGCGCCCACCCGGTCGCCGCGCCGCAGGCCCCGCAGCGGGCGCACACGGTGGTGCTGCCCGGTCGCTGACGTCCGGCGATGGACACGGGCCCGGGCGGGGATGAACGCGAGCCCGGGCGCCGGGGCTTGTGGCGCCCGGGCCCGGGCCGGTGTCCGTGTCCTACGTGGGGGCCGCCGAGGAGGTCAGCAGGGGCGCGGCGGCCTTCTCGGTCGGCCGGCGGGGGCCTTCGCGTGTCACGGCGGTCAGGACCAGGTCCGGGCCGGCCAGCCAGCGGCCCCGGTAGTGCGGGTCCACGGGCGGGGGCGGGGAGGGGTGCATGGTCGCCGTGAAGGCGCCGTCGGGGGAAAGGGTGAGGGTGGCGTCGCGGAAGCCGAGCCAGATGCCGGTGGCCGGGTACCAGGCCTTGTAGGCGGCCTCCTTGGCGGAGAAGAAGACGCGGTCCCACGGGACGGTGGGGTCGGCCGAGGCGAGGGCGGCCAGGTGGGCGCGTTCCTCCTCGGAGGCGATCAGGGCGAGGACGCCCCGGGGCAGCGGGCCGGCCGGCTCGGCGTCGATGCCGACGGCGGCCGTCACCGAGGCGTGGGCGGCCACGGCCGCGCGGTAGCCCTCGCAGTGGGTGATGCTGCCGACCACCCCGGACGGCCACTGGGGGGCGCCGCCCGGTCCCGGGAGGAGGGCGGCTGTGGGGCGGCCGAGGTCGGTCAGGCAGCGGCGGGCGCAGGCCCGGGCGGTGGCGAACTGGGTGCGCCGGTGGGCGCGGCGGCCCTCCATGAGGGCCGCCTCGGCCGGGAAGAGAGGGGCGGGCGCCGCGTCGTCGAAGGCTTCCGATGACGTGACGCCCGGGGGAAGGAGTTCCTCGATCATCGGGCGGCGAGCTCGGTGACGGCCGCGACCGCGAGGAGCGGGCGTTCCAGTGCGAGCATGTGGCCCGCGCCGGGTACCGGTTCGAAGCGGGCGCCGGGCAGGACCTCGGCGAGGGTTTCGGCGAGCGCGATGTCGATCACCTTGTCGCCGTCGCCGTGCAGGACGACGGCGGGGGTGGTGACCGATTTCAGGGCCTCGCGGACGTCCCAGCCGCGGGTGCAGCGGAAGAAGTCCGCCCGGACGCGGGGCGTGGTGGCGGCGAACATCTGCCGGTTGACGTCGCGCACGACGGGGTCCACGTCCTTGCCCATGGTGGAGCCGAGCAGTTTGCCTCCCAGCCAGGGCCGGCGCAGGGCCCGGGAGAACAGCGCGCTGCCCATCATCTTCACCTCGCTGTCGGGGGTGTCCTGGCCGTGTGCCGCGGTGCCCAGGAGGACCAGGCCGCGCAGCCGGCCCGCCGAGGGCGAGGTGGCGGCGTAGGTCAGGGCGGTGAAGCCGCCGCCCGAGTGGCCGACGAGGACCGCCTCGCGGGCGTCGGTCTCGCCCAGGACGGCTGCCAGGTCCGCGCTGAGGCGCTCCACGGAGACGGGTGTGCGGCCCAGGGTGGACGCGCCGTGGCCGCGCTGGTCGTAGAGCACGACGCGGTGTCCGGCGCGGATCAGGCGGTCGGTGACGGTGCCCCAGGCGCGGCGGGTGTGGGCCCAGCCGTGCAGCAGGACCACGTCGGCGCCGCGGGGTGCTGCGTTCAGGGGGGCGAGTACGGTCACGGCCAGTTCCGCGCCGTCGTCGGTGCGGACCGTCAGTTCGCTGGTGGCCTCGGGGGCGGCGGTCACCGGGGGGCCGCCGACAGCTGGCGGTCCAGTGACTCGAAGGCGGCGAGTGTGGCCTTGGAGTGTTCGGCGCCCAGGTCGGCGACCTTGGCCAGGGCCTTGAGCCAGCCGTGCGGGCTGCCGGTGAAGTGCATCGAGACGCGGGTGCGGCCGTCCGGGAGCGGTTCGAGCAGGAAGGTGCTCGGGCCGCGGAAGACGCCGTCCACGTACTCGATGTCGAGTCGGCGGCCGGGTTCCACGGCCACGGTGCGGGAGGTGAAGCGCAGCTTCAGCCCGCCCTTGTCGACGCCTTTGGTGTGCACGACCACGCCCACCGTGCCGCCGACCTCGTCGGGGGCGCCGGAGACGGCGGTGAACGTGTTGTGCGGGACCCACCACTTCTTGGCGCCGCGGAATTCGGCGACGAGGGCGTCCCAGACGGCATCCGCCGGGGCCTCGATCACCGCTTCGTCGATCAGGTCGTACGTCGTCATCTCGCAGCCTCCACTCGATATGGGAAAGGCGGTGGGGGCGGGGTCCCTCTCCCCTGCCCCCACCGCCGGGTCTCCACGGCCGGCCGGCCGGCCGTCAGGCGAAGAAGCCCTGGCCGGGCGTGAAGATGTTGTTGGGGTCGAACTTTCGCTTGGCGTTGACGAAGCCGCTCCAGCGGTTGCCGAAGTGCTTCTGCCAGTCGGCGCCCGTCATCGGGATGGAGCCCACCAGGTAGCGCTTGGCGCCGCTGGCGACCGCGATGTCGTACAGGCGGCGGTTCTGGTCGATCATGCCCTGGATGTTGGGCTCACCCGGGTTGGGGAAGCGCAGCAGGTCGAAGAGGTAGACCACGGACTCGTTGGGCATCATCGCCAGCGGCCGCTTGATCTTCGACGTGTAGAACGGGTAGAAGAGCAGGAACCCGCCGCCGAGGGAGGTGTCGTCCAGCTCCTGCTCGACGCGCTTCATGAACGCCTTGGTCTTCGAGGCGGGCAGGAACATGCTCAGCCACGGCTTGGGCGTGTACCAGTGGCCGCCCTCCTTGAGGTACGCCTCGTAGGCGTCGAGGCGGAACATGTAGTCCCGGAAGGAGACGTCCTCGATGACGGCGTCGGCGCGGACGTCCTTCAGGTCGCACAGGAGCTTGGTGCGGTTGGGCGGCGTCGTGTTGTAGGTGGCGCCGACCTCCAGCTTGTACCGCCAGCCGGAGTTGTCCGGGGTGCGGAGCATCTCGCCGGCGTGGACCTGGAAGCGGCCGTCGGCCAGGACCTTCTCCGAGTCGGCGAGGTACTGCTCGACGGTGCTGTAGAACAGGCTGAAGATGACGGCCCGCTTGGGGGCCGGGATCAGCTTGACGGTGGCGCGGACGATGATGCCGACCTGGCCGCCGCCCGACAGTGCCGCGTTGAACAGTTCCGTGCGCTGGGTGGCGCTGGCGGTGACGAGCTTGCCGTCGCCGGTGACGATGTCGATCGACTGCACGGTGTCGCAGAGCAGGCCGTACTTCTGGACGGTGCCGCCGATGCCGCCGATGCTGATGGTGCCGCCGACGGAGATGTAGAGGTAGTCGGGGAGCGCCGGCGGAGTCTTGCCCACCTTGAGGGTGGCGTCGGTGAGCTGGCCCCAGGTCACTCCGGCCTCGACGACCGCGGTGTCGTTGCCGATCGAGATGATCTTCGACATGCCCTTGGCGTCGATGGAGATGCCGCCGGGGACGCGTGCCTGGCCGTAGACCGAGTGGGACTCGATGTCGTTGCCGGTGCCGCCCTGGCCGTTGACGGCGACCTTGATGTTGTTGGTGCGGGCGTATTCGACGATCTTGACGATGTCGTTGGTGCCGCCGGGGCGCAGCACCGCCCACGGCTTGCTCGCGGCGCCGTCGAAGAGGTGCCCGAAGTCGTTGGCGAAGGCGTCGACCACGCCGGGGGTCGTCTCCAGGGTGCCGACCAGTCCCGGGACGGGGACGACGTCGGAGTTGCCGGCGGCCTCGGCGGCCGTCGCCCAGGTCTGGGACACGGTGTTCCAGCCGACGACCGCGACGGCGGTGGTCGCGATCCCGCCCAGGACCCGGCGGCGGGACGGCTCGGCCGGGGTGCCCGCGGCAGTTCTGTGGGTGCTGCTCATCTCGTGCGTCTCCTACTGGTGAGGTACCGGCTTGGTGCTGCGCACCCGGGAAGCGAGCTGGTACTCGCTCAGGTCGAGGCGCTTGGTCCCGCGACGGAAGCGCCAGGTGTAGGTGGGGAAGACGGTCGTGTTGCGGCCGTTCGCGTCGAGGTACCAGCTCTTGCAGCCGCCCGACATCCAGACGGTGCCCTCGAGGTGCTGGTCGAGTGTGCGGTTGTAGGCGTCCTGCGCCTCCTGGCGGACCTCGATGCTGGCCAGGCCGCGCTTGTCGGCCTGCTTCAGGGAGTCGACGACGTACTGGACCTGCGCCTCGATCATCACGGTCTGCGAGGAGTGGCCCAGGGCGGTGTTCGGGCCCAGGAGCATGAAGAGGTTGGGGAAGCCGGCGATGGTGGTGCCCCGGTGGGCGGCCATGCCGTCCTTCCAGGCCTCGCGCAGCTGGACGCCGCCCTTGCCCCAGATCCGGCGGGCGACCGGGCGGTCGGTGGCCTGGAAGCCGGTGCCCAGGATGATGGTGTCGACCTCGCGCTCCACACCGTCGGCGGTGACGATCGACTTGGGGCGGACCTCGGTGATCCCGTCGGTGACGATCTCGACGTTGGGCTGCTGGATCGCCGGGTACCAGGTGTTGGAGAACAGCAGGCGCTTGCACGCCACCAGGTAGTCGGGGGTGAGTTTGGCGCGCAGCGCCTCGTCCACCACCGACTTCTTCAGGTGGTCGCTGGCCATCTTCTGGACCTTTTCGGCGAGCTTGGGGCGCTTCCAGAAGAAGGCCAGGATCTCCCGGCCCCACATGTTGAAGCCGCGCCGGAACTGCTGGTATCCGGGGAGCGAGCGGAGCAGCTTGGTGTGGAGCTCGCTGTTGGCCTTGTCGGGCTTGGGGCCGATCCAGGGGGGTGTGCGCTGGTAGAGGTCCAGCTGTCCGACCTCGGGCTGGATCTTGGGTACGAACTGGATGGCGGAGGCGCCGGTGCCGATGACGGCGACGCGGCGGCCGGCCAGGTCGTGGTCGTGGTCCCAGTTCGAGGAGTGGAAGATCTTGCCCTCGAAGTCCGGCAGTCCCTTGATGTCGGGGACGGCGGCCTCGCTGAGGTAGCCGGTGCCGGTGACCAGGAACTGGGCGGTGTACTGGCCCTGCGAGGTCTCGATCTTCCAGTGCCGCTCGCCCTCGTCCCAGCGGGCGGCCTCCAGTTCGTGCCCGAACCGGATGTGCGGGCGTACGCCGAAGCGGTCGGCCGTGTCGCGCAGGTAGGCGTACAGCTCGTCGCGGGAGGCGAACGTCGACTTCCAGTTCGGGTTGCGGGCGAAGGAGAACGAGTAGAGGTGGGACATGACGTCGCACGCACAACCCGGATAGCTGTTGTCGCGCCAGGTGCCGCCGACCTCGTCGGCCCGCTCGAACACCAGGAAGTCGTCGATGCCCGACTGCAGCAGTCGGATGGCGGTGCCCAGGCCCGAGAAGCCGGTGCCGATGACCGCGACCCGCAGGTGCCGGGTGGGTCCGCGGCCGCCGGGGGCCGTCTCGGTGCCCGTGCGTGCTCCGCCGTCCTTGGCCGGCTCAAGAATGCTCGTCACGTCGACCTCCTCAGCGGCGCGTGATGGTGACGCGGAAGTTGTTGAAGAACTTGTCCTCGAGCGTGTAGGCGAAGATGTCGAGGTAGCGCTCGAAGCGGGAGACGACCTCTTCGCCCTCCAGGGCCACGGCCTCGTCGCGGCGTTCGGCCAGCAGGACCAGCCAGGCGCGGCAGGCCATCGCGAAGGACTCGCGCTCGTTGACGATCTCGTCGATCTCGAAGAGGCCCTCGGCGGCGGCGGACAGCTCGCTCAGGTGGGGGATGTGGCAGCCCTCGAACTCGGAGCGCTGGAGGAACTTCAGGTCGTCGAGGAGCGCGCGGTTCATCGGCAGCGCCTCGGCGGTCATGGTGTGCAGTACGAACTTGGCGCCCGGGTTGAGGGCGTTCGCGACCTGCTGGAAGAAGTACCGGTAGCGCTTGGTGCGCTCCTTCGGCGGCAGGTTGGAGGAGACGAAGTGCTCCAGGGCGTTGATGCAGAACGCGGCGTCGTACTTCTCGCTGTCGTCGGCGACCTTGTAGTCGGCCCAGCTCTGGACCAGCGTGGTGATCCGCGGGTTGCCGAGGCCGTCGATGAAGGCTTCCTGGGTGCGGGAGAGGGTCAGGCCGACGGCCCGCTCCGCGCCGTGCACGGTGGTGAGGCGGTTGAGCATGGTGCCCCAGCCGCAGCCGATGTCCAGGACGCGCTTGGTGGTGCCGGCGCTGACGTTCGCGAGTTCGGCGAACTTGTCGAGCTTGCGCTCCTGCGCCTCGTCCAGGGTGGCGACCAGGTCCTCGCCGTCCTCCCAGTAGCCGCCGGAGTACATCATCGTGGGGCCCAGCAGGAGTCGGTAGAAATCGTTGCTGACCTCGTAGTGGTGCCTGATCGCATCGACCTCGGGGTCCACCGACTTGGGGGCGACCGTTGTCATCCTGATCCTCTTTCCTGCGTGTCCGGCGGGCCTTGTTTTCCGAATTCGCGACCGAGAAAACCCGATGCCCCGCAAGGCGTGCGCAAGAGGGCCCGGATTCGGGATCCGGTGTGGTGTTGCGCGTTCCTTGCGGGGGCGGAGCTTTTATCGCTCTCGAAAACAAGACACGCACTGCCGAGTTGCATTGCCGAGAGAGGACCGACCCCATGTCGCTGCCCACCATCGAAGAACTGGCGAGCCAGCTCGAGGCCGTCTCGGGTGCCGCGGAGGTCAGCCCCGACGCCCCGCTCCAGCACATCGCGGACGTCGACTCGCTGGACCTGATGGAGTGGCTGTACGGATTCCAGAACCAGTACCCGCACATCCCGGCCGACGAGTCCCTCTTCGCGGACCTCGACGACACGACCACGCTGCGTGACGTCTACGCGAAGATCGTCGACCTCGTCCCGGCTCAGGCGTAGCGAGGGGTGACGTGACCGGCTTCGACATCACCGGGTGGGGCATGTCCGTACCCGAACGCATCGTCACCAGTGCGGAGCTCGCCGAACGGTTCGGCGTGGACGAGCACTGGGTCGTCAGCCGCTGCGGCATCCGCGAGCGGCGGGCGGTCAACCCGGGGCAGACCACCGCCTCCCTGGCCGTCGAGGCCGGCCGGCGTGCGCTGGAGAAGGCGGGGCTGACCGGCGCCGACATCGCCCACCTCATCGTCGCGACCGCCACGCCCGAGCAGCCCTCCCCGGCGACGTCCGCGTTCGTCCATCACGAACTGGGCGTCTCGGGGAGCGCGCACGACGTCAACTCCGAGTGCGCGGGCTTCGTCTACGGGCTGGTGTCCGCGATGGCGTTGATCGCCATCGACCCCCGCCCGATCCTGCTGATCGGGTCCGACACCCACACGCTGACGGCCAACCCGGCCGACCGTGACCTGTCGATCCTCGTCGGTGACGGGGCGGGCGCCATCGTCCTGCAGCCGGGCGCGGAGAACCGGGTCAAGGCGTGGAACCTGGGCGCCGACGGCGCCTGCACCGGCTCGCTGAAGGTCCTGGCCGGCGGCAGCCGGATGCCGACCACCCAGGAGACGCTGGACGCGGGCCTGCACTACGCGCAGATCAACGGCAACGAGATCTACCTCAACGCCGTCCGCTACACCGTCCGTACGGTGCGCGAGACGCTGGAGAACGCCAAGGTGGAGGCGGCCGACGTGGACCACGTCGTTCCGCACCAGGCCAACATCCGGATCATCAACTCGATCCTGTCGCACACCGGTCTGCGCCAGGAGGCGCTGATCACCAACCTCCAGAAGTACGGCAACACGGCTTCGGCGTCGATCCCGATCGCGCTGACCGAGGCTTTGGAGGAGGGCCGTATCAAGGCCGGTGACAAGGTCCTGCTGGCCGGCTTCGGAGCGGGCATGACCTGGGGTTCGATCCTGATGGAATGGGGCGGTGTCGCGGCATGAGCAAGAACAGTGCGGGACAGCGGCCCGAGTCGCCGGTCGCGCTCGTGACCGGTGCCTCGGGCGGCCTCGGCCAGGCCCTGGCGCTCGAACTCGACGCGCTGGGCTGCCGGGTCGCGGTCCACTACAACAGTGCCCGTGAGGCCGCCGAGGCCGTGCGGGAGAAGCTGGTGAACCCGTCGGTGCTGGTCACCGGGGACGTCGGTTCGTGGGAGGCCACCCAGGCCCTGCACGAGCGGATTTCCGCCGAGCTCGGCCCGGTGGACGTCCTCGTCAACAACGGGGCGATCCGCAAGGACAGCCTGATGGCGATGCAGAACCCGCAGGACTGGGCGCAGGTCATCCAGACCAACCTGATCGGGTCGTTCCACACCGCCCGGGTCTCGGTGCCGCACATGCTGCGGCAGCGGTGGGGCCGGGTGATCAACATCGTGTCCCCGTCGGGCATCATCGCGACGGCCGGGCAGACGGCGTACTCGGCGTCCAAGGCGGGGCTGATCGGCTTCACCCGTACCCTCGCGGCGGAGTGCGGCCGGCGCGGGGTGACGGTGAACGCGCTGTCCCCCGGGTTCATGATCACGGGTATGACGAACACCCTCCCGGACCGGGTCATCGAGGGCATGGAGGGCAAGGCCCCCATCCCCCGCTTCGTCACGGTCGAGGAGGTGGCCCGCAGCGCCCGGCTCTTCCTGGAGCAGGACTGCATGACGGGCCAGGTCATCAGCATCGACAGTGGTGTGTCCATCACCTGACCCCCACGCCTCCCCTCCCCCGGCCCCGGCCTCCCACCCCCAGGGGAGGCCGGGGCCGCTCCCCGTGCCCCCGTGCCCCCGCGGGGGCACGGGCGGTAGGGCCGGTACGAGTACAGGTACGGGTACGGGTACGGGGGCATGGCGAAGGCCGCCGCGGAGTCCGCGGCGGCCTTCGGCGTGCGAGCGGTCAGGCCGCGGGGAACGAGGTGGCGGGATGGGTGACGGGGTGGGTGACGCAGCCGTGGTCGGCCAGGGAGCAGGGGCGGGGGGCCGACGCGCGGTGGTCCATCTCGAAGACCCCCATGAGCACCGGGTCCAGGCCGGCGGCGGAGCGCGGGGCGAACGGGCGGGGTTCGGGGGTGCGCAGCAGTTCCAGGTAGGCCGCCTCCGTCTCGGGCGCCGGGTCGATCCCGAGCTCCTCGGCCAGTACCTCGCGCAGCTGCTGGTAGCTGCGTAGTGCCTCGGCCCGGTTGCCGGCCCGGGTGTGGGCGGCCATCCGGCAGCGGTAGGCGCTTTCCCGGAAGGGGGCGCGGCGCACGGCCTCCTCCGCGTAGCGCAGGGCGTGGTGTTCGTCGCCGAGGGCGGAGGAGGACAGGCTCGCGGTCTCCAGTGCCTTCAGGCGGACCTCTTCGAGCTGCTCGCGCATGGCGTTGACCCATTCGCCCTCGTGGGAGGGCAGGAACGAGCCGCGCAGGTTCGACACGGCGCCGGCGGCGAGCTGTTGTGCGACGGCGTAGGCGCCCTCCGCGTACGCCTCCGCGGCCTCGGTGACCGCGGTCTCCGCGCATTCCACGTCGACGGCCGCGTCCTGCGGTATCCGCAGGAGGTAGCGGCCGCCCTGGGCGACCAGCGGGGTGACTCCCGGCTGGTCCTGCGGTGTGGTGACGAAGGTGCGGACGCGGCTCACGAGGCTGCGCAGCGCGGAGGCCCAGGTGTCCGGCAGGCCTTCGGGCCATATGGTCTCGGCCAGTTGGTCACGGTCCGTGCCGCCGGTCCGCTCCAGGATCAGGCGGGCGAAGGCCACTTGCGCCTGGGCGCTCGACAGGTGTTGCGGCGCTGCTCCGTCCGGCTCGATCGTGACAAGACCTATGAGTCTGATCAGCACTATGCACTCTCCGAAACGGTCGGCTTCCGGCCGTGTCCCCCCTAGCTCGTGCGATTCAGAGGATACCGGCGGGCCGTCTCGGCATGTCAACAGCGACCGGCAAAACATTCCTTCGCGAATGAAAGCCGAGGTCCGGGGATTGTCCTTCGCTTTTCGAGTACGGCTATGGCCTTCCTCTTGCGCCGCTATTGCGCCCCCCGAGTCTTAATGGAATTCCACTAGAGCCCCGCCGGAACAACGGCGGAGCACCGATGGAGTTCCGGGTCCGCCGGACGATCGCGACGAGGAGAAGCACGTGAACGCATCCGCCGCCTGGAGCCGACTCGAGCCGAAGCTGGCCTACTTCCGCGACCGTGTCCGGTCGCTGGAGTACGAGCCCAACCGCAAGAACAGCTTCGTCGCCTACACCGTCGAGCGGGATTCGGCGTACGCGGACCAGGACGGCCGGCGCCTGCTGATGATGTCCGGGTACAGCTACCTGGGTCTGGCCGGTGACGAGCGGGTGGTGTCGGCCGCGAAGGCCGCCGTCGACCGCTACGGCACGGGCAACCACGGGGTGCGGGCCCTGGCGGGTTCCACGCCGCTGCACGAGGAACTGGAGGCGGAGGTCGCCAAGTTCGCGGGCCGTGAGCAGGCGCTGGTGTTCGGTTCGGGTTATGCGGCGAACGTGGGCACCGTCGGGGCGATCGTCGGTCCCGGCGACACGGTCTTCATCGACAAGTACGACCACGCGAGCATCGTCGACGGCTGCAAGCTCTCCGGCGCGACCGTCACCCGTTTCCGTCACAACGACGTCGCCCACCTGGAGCGGCGGCTGGCGGCCGCCCCCGACACCGGTGTCCGTCTGGTCATCGTCGACAGCGTCTACTCGATGGACGGTGACATCGCCCCCCTCGTCGAGCTGCGCAAGGTGTGCGACGCCCACAACGCGCTTTTGATGGTCGACGAGGCCCACGCGCTCGGTGTCATCGGTGCCACCGGCAAGGGCATCGAGGAGCACTTCGACTACGAGGTGAAGGTCGACGTCAAGCTCGGCACCCTCTCCAAGGCCATTCCGTCCATGGGCGGTTGGGTCGCCGGCTCCGCCGAGCTGATCCACCACCTCAAGTACGCGGCCCGCCCGTTCCTGTTCTCCGCCGCGCTCGGCCCGGCGCAGAGCGCCGCGGCGCTGGAGTCCCTGCGGATCCTGCAGCGCGAGCCGGAGCGCGTGGAGTTCATCCAGCGCGAGTCCGAGCGGTTCCGCACCACCTTGCACGAGGCCGGCATCAGCACCGTCGACAGCGAGACCGCCGTCGTCCCGGTCATCGCCGGTTCCGACACCGCCGCCTACGACTACGCCACCGTGTGCCGCAAGAACGGTGTCATCGGGCTCCCGGTGGTCACCCCGGCCGTCCCCAACGACCTGGCCCGGCTGCGGATCGCGATCACCGCG
This sequence comes from Streptomyces sp. NPDC048424, assembly GCF_040651555.1. NCBI lineage: Bacteria > Bacillati > Actinomycetota > Actinomycetes > Kitasatosporales > Streptomycetaceae > Streptomyces > Streptomyces sp. NPDC048424. The sequence goes on from NZ_JBEZKE010000024.1 coordinate 89,119, forward strand.
GCGCACACCAAGGCCGACCTCGACTTCGCGGCCGAGGCCTTCATCAAGTCGGCGCGCGAGTGCCGCATCATCTGACCCCCCTCACGACGACCGCCCTCACGCCTTAGGGAGCAGACATGCCTGGACCGTCCAGGGGCAGTTCGGCGCTTGTGCCCGTCGCCATCACCGGCATGGGCGTGGTCACCCCCGGCGGGTGCACCCCGGACGAGCTGTGGGACACGCTGCGGGCCGGCCGGTCCACCGCCGCCGAGCTCACCCACTTCGACCTCGGCCGCCACCGGGTGCGGATCGGCTGCCGGGTCCGCGGCCTCGAGGGCCTCGCCGGGCTCGTCCCGGCCAAGGAGGCCCGCCGGATGGACCCCTTCGCCCACTACGGCACGGCCGCCGCGCTCGCCGCGCACCGCGACGCGGGATCCCCCACCGTCGAAGCCGGGCGCACCGCCATCGTCGTGGGCAACGCGGTGGGCGGCCGGGCCACCAGCGACCTGGAGTCCGCCCACTACACCGAGGGCGGCCCGGCCCGGGTCAACCCTTTGATGCCGCTGATGACCATGCCCAACGCGGCCGCCGCGCACATCGCCATCCGCCTCGGCTGGACCGGTCCCGCGCTGACCGTCGCCAACACCTGCGCCAGCGGCGCGGACGCGATCGGGCACGCCCTGATGCTGCTCCAGACCGGCCGCGCCGATCTCGTCATCGCCGGCGGCGCGGAGCACACCCTCACCCCGGTCACCCTGGCCGGCTTCGGCAACCTCAACGCGGTCTCCTTGCGCAACGACGACCCGGAGCACGCCTCGCGCCCCTTCGACAAGGACCGCGACGGGTTCGTGATGGGCGAGGGCGCGGGATTCGTCGTCATGGAACGGCTGGAGGACGCGCGGGCGCGCGGGGCCCGGACGTACGGCCTGGTCGCCGGGTACGCCGCCACCGCCGACGCCCACCACCTCGCGATGCCGCTGCCCGACGGGGCGGGAGCGGCGGCCGCGATGGCCGCGGCCATCGCCGACGCCGGGCTCGACCCGCACGACATCGTCCACGTCAACGCCCACGGCACCTCGACCCCGCACAACGACCGCTCCGAGGCCGCCGCCCTCACCAAGGTGTTCGGCAGCGCCCAGCCGCCCGTGACCGCACCCAAGTCGGTCATCGGCCACCTGATCGGCGCCGCCGGAGCCGTGGAACTCATCGCCACCGTGCAGGCCATGCGGCACTGCGAGGTACCGCCCACCGCCAACCACGAACAGCTGGAGCCAGGAATGGACATCGACGTCGTCCACGGCGCGCCCCGCGCCGTGCGCCCGGGACCCGCGATCACGAACTCCTTCGGGTTCGGCGGCCACAACTCCTCCGTGGTGGTGACGCCGGTATGACGCTGCTGTCCCTGCCCTCCCCCCTGCGTACGCTGACCGTCACCGAACCCGAGATCACCGACTACCGCGGCGCGGCCCGGCGGGGGCTGCCCACCGCCCGGCCCGGTCAGGCCTCCCCCGTCCACACCTTCGTCCTCGCCCACACGGTGGCCGAGCAGACCGTCGCCGCGCTGACCGCCGCCGAGCCCGGCCCGGTCTCGGTGGTCCACCTCGGCCAGGACATCCGCACGGTGCGGCCGGTCCGGCCGGGCGAGCAGGTGAGCGTGGCCCTGGAGGTGGCCGGCATCCGCAAGGAGCCGCGCGGCGCCCGTATCGCACTGCGGGTCCACCTCGTCGGCGAGGACGGCCCCGAGCCGTTCGCGGAACTGACCATCTCCGCCCTGCTGGTCGGTGCGACGCTGCTGGAGCCCTTCGGTGACATCGGCGTCGGCCCCGCCGCCCCCGCCCCGGCCGGCGCGGGCACACCGCAGAGCGCGGTGCACGCGCTGACCACCGACTGGATCACCGCCTACGCCCACGCCTCCGGTGACCTCAACCCCATCCACCTCGACGCGGACGCGGCCCGCGGGGCCGGTTTCGACACCGTCATCGCGCACGGCATGAGCGTGGTCGCCCTCGCCGTGGAGGAGGCCGTGGACCGCTTCGCGGCCGGCGACTCCGCCCGGGTGCGGGGCCTGGGCTGCCGCTTCTCGGCGCCGGTGCCGCCCGGTATCCCGCTGGAGATCCTCCTGCAGCCCGACGCCGAGGCCCGCGTGGTGCGCTTCACCTGCAAGACGCCGAAGGGCGCGGCCGTGAAGTCGGGCTGGATCGAGCTCGCACAGCCGGCGCCGCAGGAAGGAGAAGAACAGCCATGACGACGAGCGTCCCGGCCGTCCCGGCCGTCGAACTCGGTCTCCTGGGAGGGTTCCTGACCCAGGTCCGCGACCGCCCCCACGCCACCGCGCTCCTCTTCAACGGGGAGGAGACCAGCTACCGCGAGCTGTACGAGCTCGCCGGCCGCGAACGCGACCGCCTCGCGCGCCTGGAGCTCGCCCCGGCGGTGCCGGTCGGTGTCCTCGCCGACAAGTCCCCCGCCGCCGTGGCCCTCGTACTGGGCTGCCTGCTGGCCCGCCGGCCGCTGCTGCTGCCGTCGCCGGCCCTCGCCGACACGCTGCTCGCCGATCTCTTCGCCCAGGCCGGCTGCGCCCGGGTGCTGGCGCCCGGCGGCCGGCCGGCCAGGGTCACGCCCAACCCGGCCGTCCCGGCCCAGCCGCTGCCGGCCGAGGAGGCCGCGGACGTGGCCTTCATGCTCACCACCTCCGGCTCCACCAGCCTGCCCAAGATCGTCCCGCTGAGCCTGGACGCCGTGGACCGCTTCACCCGCTGGGCCTCGAACGCGTTCGGGATCGGCCCCGACCGCACCGTCTTGAACTACGCCCCCCTCAACTTCGACCTCTGTCTCCTGGACGTGTGGACCACCCTGGCCCGCGGCGGGCGCGTCGTCCTCGTCGACCCGGCGCTGGCCGCCCACGGACGCCACCTGCGCGACCTGGTCCTGCGCCACGACGTCCACATCGTGCAGGCCGTCCCGATGGCCTTCGGACTGCTCCAGGACGCCGCCGACAAGACCGGCGACACCTTCCCCGGCGTCGAGCACGTCATGTTCACCGGCGACGCCATCGCCGACCGCACCCTCGGCGCGCTGCCCACCCTCTTCCCCAAGGCCCGCATCCACAACGTCTACGGCTGCACCGAGACGAACGACAGCTTCGTCCACGAGGTCGAGACCGCGGACGCCTGCGCCGGCCCGCTCCCGCCCGTCCCGATCGGCCGCCCGCTCCCGGGCGTGGGGGCCCTGATCCTGGACCCCGACACCGGGGCGCTCGTGGAGGGGCCCGGCAGCGGAGAGCTGTACGTCTCCACGCCCTTCCAGACCCGCGGCTACCTCGACCGCACCCGGCACGCCGACAAGTTCACCGCCCACCCGCTGGGCCTGGACGAGCGGCGCTGGTTCCGCACCGGCGACCTCGTGCGGCGCGACGCGGCCGGCACCCTGCACCTGAGCGGACGCACCGACTTCCAGGTCAAGGTCCGCGGGGTCGCCGTCAACACGGCCGAGATCGAACGGGTCCTGCAGGAACACCCCGACGTGCTGGAGGCGGGCGTCGCGGCCCTGCCCGACCCGATCGCCGGCAAGAGGCTCATCGCCGCCGTCCAGCGCGCCCCCGGCTCCCCCCTGACCGGCCTGCAACTGCGCACGCACTGCGCCCGGCACCTGCCCAGGGCAGCGGTCCCCCACCAGCTCACGCTGAGCGACACCCCGCTGCCGAAGACCGCCACCGGAAAGGTCGACCGCAAGGCGCTCGACCAGCTCGACTCCCCCACAGCCACGCCCGCCACGACATCCGTCGCCACACCTCTCGCCGAAGGAATCCCGTCATGAGCAACATCGACACCATCAAGAACTTCGTCATCACCGAGTTCCTCCCGGGCACCCCGGCCTCCGAACTCGCGGTCGACCACGACCTGCTCAACGACGGGGTCATCGACAGCCTGGGCGTCCTCAAGCTGATCGCCTGGGTCGAGGACCGCTTCGAGCTCGCCGTCGGCGACGCCGACCTGGACCCCAACAACTTCCGCAGCGTCGAGGCGATCGACACCTTCATCGCGGAGGCCCGCCGCACGGCGGCCGCCTAGAACCACCCACCACCACCCGACCCGGACGAGACGGAGACCGACCGTGCACGACGCACTCACCGGCCTGCTGGAGCAGCGGGCCCCGGTCGGCCGGGAGACCTGGCGGTCCTGGTGGGACCAGCTCGGCGACGGCCAGCTCGACAAGAGCGAGGTCCTCGCCCTGCTGGCCTCCCTGACCAGCCGGCTCCCGGACCACCAGACCCTGCGCCACCTGCTGGACTCGCTCGCCGAGCGCCGGCCGGCGGCGACGGTGACCACCTCCTGGGAGGGCACCGTGAACGTCGTCGGCACCGGCGGCGGGCCCAAGACCTTCAACATCTCCACCGCTTCGGCGTTCGTCGCCGCGGCCGCGGGGGTCAAGGTCGTCAAGACCGGGTCGCGGGCCTACACCAGCTCGCTGGGCTCCGTCGACCTGCTGGAACGGCTCGGTGTCCGTCTCACCTCCTCCTACGCCCAGACCGAGGACACCCTCGCCGCCCACGGGATCGCCTTCGCCGGGCCCTTCGTCTACCCGGCGCAGCTGACCCGGCTGGCGCGGACGGTGGCCCCGTACTCCATGAAGCCCTTCGGCCGCTTCCTGAACGCCCTCGGGCCCTTCCTCGCCGACCTGCCGGTGACCGCCCAGGTCACCGGGGTGTCGGCGGCCGCCCCCCTGGACACCCTGCGCCGGCTCGCCGCGACCACGACGACCCGCCGGATCTGGCTGACGTCGAACGACACCGGCGCGGACGAGCTGCTGCCCTTCGCCACCAACACCGTCCACGGCCAACACTGTTCGACCCGGATCATCCGGCCGGGCGAACTCACCCCCGGCGACGGCTCCTTCGGGGACCTGCGGCCGGCCGCCGAGCCCGCCGCGGCCGTCGACCACTTCCTGGCCGTGCTGGCCGGCACGGCGGGCCGGGTGGCCACCCACACGGTCTGCCTGGGCGCGGCCGCCCTGGTGGTGGCCTCCGGCGTCCGCCGGGACTGGCCCTCCGCCCTCGCCCTCGCCGAGGGCGCGGTCCGCTCCGGCGAGGCCCACGACCTCGCCCGGCGCCTGGCGGCGGCACCGGCCCGCACACCGGCGGTGGCCCGTGCCTAGGCCTACGGCGCCGACCCGCCCCACCCCGGCCCTGGCCAAGAACCCGTCGCCGGCGGCGCCGGCCGCACAGCGGGCGGGGACCGACACGGCCCCGACCCCGGCAGCCGAACCCGCACCCGCACCCTTCTTTCCGACCCGGCGGCCCGGCGCTACCCCCGGCCTGGCCCTGTTCCTCAACGCGGGCGACCCGCCGCTGCCGGTCCTGCGGGACCTGGTCCTGATGCTCGATCAGGAGGGTGTGGACTGCCTGGAGTTGGCCGTCCCGTTCCCCGACTCGGTCACCGACGGCCCCGTCGTGCGGCGCTCCGCCCGCCGGGCCCTGGAGCGTGGCGGCGCCGACCTGGACGACGTACTCGCCTTCATCGCCGACGTACGGCCGCACCTGGCGCACCTGCGGATCGCCCTCCTCGCCGACTGGAGCCACTCCCTCAAGCACCGCGACCTCGCGGCCACCACCCGCGAGATCGCCGCGGCGGGCGCGGACGGACTCCTCCTGCACGCGCTGCCCCCGCGCCTGCGCGAGGCGCACCTGGAATCGGCCCGGGCGGCCGGGCTGCCGGTGGTCACCACCTGCTACGCCAGCAGCCCGGCGGAGGTCCGGGCCCAGGCCGCCGCACAGGCGGGCGCCTACCTCTATCTCGTCGCCCACTACGGACGCAGCGGGACCGCACCGGCCGCCGGCCATGCCGCGCTGGCGCAGACAGTGACGGAACTGCGGGCGCACACGACGTCCCCGATAGCCGTCGGCTTCGGGGTCAGCACACGGCAGGACGTTCAAGCCGTCGGCGCATCCGGCGCCGACGCCGCGATCATCGGCTCCGCCGCGGTGGCCGCCGTGGAGCGGGCGCAGGACAGCGGCCTCGATGTCACCGCCGCCTTCCGCACGTTCGTCCGCTCGGTCCTGCCCGAAGTGCCGCACTGACCTTCCCCTGCCAGCGGAAGCGAGCTCCACCCCTCATCAGCACCATCCGTGCACCACCTCACACCGGGAGATTGCCATGATCGTTCGCGACATCGAGTCCGTGAAGACCGTCGAGTGGGGCAACGGCCTCAGCCGCCGCTTCCTCCTCGCCGAGGACGGCCTGGGCTACTCGCTCACCGACACCACGGTGCTCGCCGGCACCAAGTCGCGTCTGGAGTACGTCAACCACCTGGAGGCCTGCTACTGCATCGAGGGCTCCGGCGAGGTCATCGAGCTCGACGGCACCTCGCACGAGATCGTCCCGGGCCGGATGTACGCCCTCGACCAGCACGACGCCCACTTCCTCGTCGCCAGCCCGCACGAGGACCTGCGCCTGGTCTGCGTGTTCTCGCCGGCCCTGCGCGGCGACGAGGTCCACAGCCTCGACGCCCACAGCTCCTCCGCCTACTGAGGCGCGCCCGGCGCGCCCCCGCCCGTCCGAACCGTCAGCCGAATCAAAGGGGTCCATCGTGATCCGTTGGAACGCCGACCAGGCAGATCTGCGCGAAGGCCTGGAGCGGTGGGGAGACGCACTCAGCGCAGACCACATCGAACTCGACGAGCAGTCCGCCTTCTCGCAGGACAAGTGGAAGCTCGTGCAGAAGACCGGGATCCTGGGACTGCCCTTCGACGAGGACCACGGAGGCCTCGGACAGTCCCTCCTGACCACCATGTACGTGCTGGAAGGCCTCGGCGAGTACAACCGGGACTCGGGCCTGAGCTTCTCGGTCACCACGTCCATCTGCTCCACCGGGATCCCGATCCAGCAGTTCGGCACCGTGGACCAGAAGGAGCGCTACCTGCCCGGGATCTGCTCGGGCGAGACGATCGGCGCCCACGCCATCACCGAGGCCGAGGGTGGTTCGGACGCCATGGCGATGGCCACCAGGGCCGTGCGTGACGGGGACGACTTCGTCATCAACGGCAGCAAGGTCTTCGTCAGCAACGGGCCGATCGCGGACGTGATCGTGGTCTACGCCCGGACCCATCCGGACGGCGGCCCGCTGGGCACCACCGCGTTCCTGGTGGACCGCGACACCCCCGGGGTGAGCGCCGGCAAGCCCATCAAGAAGATGGGGTTGCGGACCTCTCCGCTGAGCGAACTGTTCTTCGACGACGTACGGGTGCCCAGGAGCGCGGTGCTGGGCCGGGTCGGAGGCGGGTTCCTCGTCCTGGACCACGTGATGAAACGGGAGATCCTCTTCTCCTTCATCGTCAACGTGGGCGAGATGCAGCACCGGCTGCAGCGGTGTGTCGACTACGCGAAGACGCGCAAGTCCTTCGGGAAGGCGATCGGTTCGTACCAGACGATCGCCAACAAGATCGTCGACACGAAGATCCAGCTGGAGACCGCCCGCAAGTGGCTCTACGACACCGGGGAGAAACTCCAGGCGGGCGAGAACGTCACCGTGGACCTGGCCATCGCCAAGCTCGTCACGAGCGAGAGCAACCTGGCCACCAGCATCACCGCCGTGCAGATCTTCGGCGGCCACGGCTACATGTCGGAGTTCGGCCTCGAGCAGGACGTGCGCAACGCGTTGGGCGGCACGATCTACTCGGGGACGAACGAGATCCAGTACAACCGCATCGCCTCGATGCTGGGACTGGGCAAGTGAGCACCACCCGCCCGCTGTCCCGGACGCTGCTGAAGGTCTGCGGGGCCACCGGCCCCTCGGACATCGAGGCGGCGGCGGCCGCCGGGGCGGACTGCGTCGGCCTCTGGCACGGCGTACCCGGCGGCCCGTCGGAACTCGACCCGGACGGGCTCGCCGCCCTTGTGGCGGCGGCCCGTCCGGCCGGGCTCCTGCCGGTCCTGGTGACGTTCCTGGCCGACCCGCGCGAACTGGCCCGGATCGTGCGGCGCACCGGCGTCGCCTGGGTCCAGCTCCACGCCTACCAGCCGCCGGCCCTCGTACGGGCGCTGCGCGAGGCCCTGCCCGCGGAGGTGGGCCTGGTCAAGGTGCTCCACGTCGACGAGGCGGGCGGCTGTGTGGAACGCCCGCTGATCGGTGCGTACGAACGGGCCGGCACCGACCTCTTCCTCCTCGACGCCGCCACCGGGGACGGCCGGATCGGCAGTACCGGCACCCCGCTCGACCCGTCCCGTCTCACGTCCCTGCTGCCCCGGCTCACCCGGCCCTTCCTCCTGGCCGGCGGTCTGACCGCGGCCAACCGCCCCGCCTACGAGGACGTCGTACGCCACCACGGTTTCCGCGGCATCGACGTGGACACGGCGGCGCGCGACCAGGGCAGTGGCCGCTTCGGCGTCCCGGAGATCGCCGCCCTGGCCCGTGCCTGGCGCACGGGCACCCCTGTCCCCCACTCTCCCCAGCTGGAGCTTTCGCGATGACGAAGCAGAACCGGAACGGCTTCCCTTTTCTCGAGGCCCTCCTGGCCTCGCCGACCCCCGTGGTGATGGAGGTGAAACGGCGCGACGCCCACGGCTACGACATGCTCGGCGGCCGCACCCCGGCCGCGATCGTGGAGGCGTACGAGACGGCGGGCGCCCCGTGCATCTCGGTGGTGACGGGCCGCTGGTTCGGCGGCTCGCCCGCACTGTTGCGGGACGTGGCCGCGCTGAGCGGTCTTCCGCTCCTGCAGAAGGACTTCATCACCAGGAAGGACCAGATCCGCACGGCCAGGGAGCTCGGCGCCTCGGCGGTGCTGCTGACGGCGGCGCTGCTGCCGGCGTCGAGCATGCGGACCCTGGTCACGGAGTGCCTGCTGGCCGGGCTCACACCGTTCGTCGAGATCACGACGGAGGCCGAACTCGAGGCGGTCCACCACCCCGAGGAGTGTGTGATCGCCGTCAACAACAAGGACATCAGGACCCGCGAGCGGGGCGCCGGCGACCTGGGCCGCTCCCTCGACCTGCTCCCGGCGGTCCGTACGGCCGGCGCCGCCTGCCCGGTGAGCGCGAGCGGCATCGACGGCCCGGCGACCGCCGCCCAGCTCCTGGACGCCGGGTTCGGCGGGCTGCTGGTGGGCACCTCGCTGCTGCGCACCGGCTCCCCCGTCGAGTGGGTGGACGCGATGGCGGGCGCACGGAGGGGGCTGGCCCTGCGATGAGCTCCCTGACGGGCGGCGCACGCCCCCACACCCTGAACGCCGCGGGCATCCCCCTGTCGGGTTTCCTGGCCCTGCCCGAGGGCCGGGAGGTCCGCTCCACGATCCTGGCCGTCCACGGCCGCGGCATGCGGGCCGCGTACTGGAGTGCCCTCGTCCCGCTCGCCACCGCTCTGGGCCACGCGGTCCTGGCGCTGGACCGGCCGGGCTACGGCGACTCGGCGGAGCTGCTGCCCGAGGGGCAGAGCCTGGCCGGCCAGGCGGAAACCCTCCACGCGGCCCTCAAGGAGCACGCGGCCGGGCACGCCATCGGCGCGGGCGTGTTCCTCCTGGGCCACTCCGACGGCGGCAAGGTGGCCCTGCACACGGCGGCCACCGACGGCGCCGTGCCCCTGCTGGGCCTGGACGCCTCGGGCGTCGGCCACCACTACAATCCCGAGGCCCTGCACTTCCCCTCCACCCTGGGCGGCGGTGCCTCCAAACTCAACTGGGGCCCCCTGAACCTTTATCCGCGCGGCACCTTCCAGGCCAGCCGCGCGCTGCTGGCACCGACCCCGCCGCGCGAGTCCGCGGAAACCGTCCGGTGGCCGGGCCAGTACGAGGACCTGGCCCCCCGCGTTCGCGTCCCCGTGCGTCTGACCTTCGCCGAGCACGAGGCGTGGTGGCAGCTGGACGACCCGGCGCCGGCGTCGATGGCGGCCCTGCTGACCGCGGCCCCCCACGTCAGCGTGGAACACCTCCCCGCGGCGGGCCACAACATCAGCCTCGGCCATGCGGCCACCGCCTACCACCTGCGCGTCCTGGCCTTCCTGGAGGACTGCCTGCGCCTCTAGCCGGCCGCCCCGGCGCAGGCCCCCGCAACGCCGATCGGCCGCGCCCCCCACACGGGGGCGCGGCCGATCGGCGTTCACCGGGGCGGCGGGGCACTCAGGCGGCCACCACCCGGCGCACCAACTGGTCGCGGATCCGGGCCGGGAGCGCCGGCGCGAACCGCTGGAGGTAGTGGTCCATGTGGGAGTCGTCGCCCACCAGGAAGGGGAGGTCGAAGACCAGCAGCTTGCGGACCGCCAGCAGCGGCAGCGGGGCGCGCAGCGGGCGGAAGGACTCGTTGTACAGGCCCGGTTCCTCGCAGACCGGGTGGAACTGGCCGATCATCAGGCCCTCGGCGACGAACTCGTCCTTCGCCTTGCGCTGGAGTTCGTCCAGCTCCACGGAGTCCGTGGGGTCGAAGCCGGGCAGGACCAGCAGGATGGTGAGGAGTTCGCGGTCCTCGGGCGAGAGCGGCTGGGAGAGGACCGCGTGGCGGGTGCGCAGCGAGTCGACGGCCATGGCCAGGTCCTCGCATCCGGCGGAGGGCAGGGCCAGGTGGAAGAGGTCCTTGCGCAGCGAGGGCTGGGTGTAGGGGCACACGGGTCCGGTGCGGCCCAGTTCGGGGTGGCTGGAGACGAGGAAGTCCCGGCTCCACATGAGGACTTGCAGCAGCGGGCCGATGGCTTCGGGCGGTGCCTCGCCGCGGGCGACCTGGCTGCTGGTCCACGACTGGATCAGGTCGTCTCCCCTCATCGGGGGTTCCTCCACATCGGTCGCAGTACGGGGCCGCCGTCGGGCAGGGTGATGTCGGCGCCCAGGCGGTCGAAGCCGGCGCGGCGGGTGACGGCTTCGCCGCCCGGTGAGCTGGCCTCCGTGTAGGCGCCGACGCCGTCGGCGTCGGCGCGGGCGGCGATCTCGGCGAGGAGGTCGGACATCAGGCCGCTCTTTTGGTGGCCGGGTCGCACCGCGCCGAAGGAGGCGTAGTAGTGCGGGGTGTGCGGGTGGCGCTCGGCCTGGAGGCGGGCGATGGTGCGCAGGGCGTCGGTGTGCTCGCCCAGGGCGTGGGCGAAGGCGGCGTCCAGCGCTTCCTCGTCCGGTTCGGCGCCGGGCGGCAGGAACAACAGCACCGCTTCGCCGTCGGGGGTGGTGAGGATCGCGTCGTGGGCGGCGGAGAGTTCGACGAAGACCCGGAAGAACCCGGGGAGCAGCTCGGCTCGCAGCCGCTCGTCGGGGATCATCCAGCGGGTCAGCGCGTCGTCGTGGAAGGCGGCGGACATCAGGGCGGACAGGTGGTCGACGGACGGCCGGTCGGGCCGGGGTAACGCGGTGGGGCCGGACGTGTTCGGGGACAAGGCGGGGACCTCCGGTCGGAAGGACGAGAACGGGTGGGGAGGGGCGAGATGGGACGGGACAAGGGCGGGGAGGGGGCGGGGGTGCTTCAAGGGGGGGGGTGGGGGGCTGCGGCCTTTGGCGGTGGGGGTGTTGGCCGTCAGGAGGCCGTGCGGCCGCGCGCGGCCAGTTGCTCCACGCGGGCGTGCAGGGTCGGCAGGTAGTGCTCGGACTCCGGCTTGATCAGGACGCTGCGGATCACCCGGGCCGCCTGCGCGTCCCGTGCCACGTGCGGGTGACGGCGTACGAAGGCGTCCGCGTCGGCGCGCAGCACGCTCAGGAACACGGGGTCCGCCTCCGCCGTCATGCCGTCGCGCAGCAGGCGCTCGGATGCCGCGTCGATCGAGGACAGGGTCGGGTCGGCGCAGGTGGGGAAGTAGGTGACGATGTCGAGGTCCGGGCGCTGGTAGAGCTCCAGTTCGTCGGAGGCGGTCAGCAGGTCGGCCCAGCGCAGTGCGGCCCGGCGGTTCGCGGCGAGGATCCTGCCGAAGCCGTCCGGGGTGAGCGGCAGCAGTTGCAGGGTCAGCCACAGGGCCGCGGCGGCCGCGCCGGCGCGTGAGCACTCCAGGCTGATCTCGCCCAGGTGCAGGTCGGCGTCGGTGAAGTAGGTGTACGGCGAGTCGTGCGCGAAGTGCCGGCCGGCCCGCGGGTCGGGGAAGAGGACGGCGCCGCAGCCGTAGGGCTGTAGGCCCTGCTTGTGCGGGTCGACCACCACCGAGTCGCATGCGGCGATCGCCCGCCAGGGGGCCGGGTCGATGTCGCCCGTGCCGGCGCGGCCCAGGATCGCGTAGAAGCCGCCGTAGGCGGCGTCGACGTGTACCCGTGCCCCGTACCGGCGGGCCAGCGGCAGGACTTCGTGGACCGGGTCGACCGCCCCGAGCCCGGTCGTTCCGGTGGTGACGACGACGGTGCCGATGTGTCCGGCGCGCAGCGCGCTCTCCAGCGCTTCGAGGTCGATGCGGCCGTTCGCGTCGGTGGGGATGCGGTGGCCCTCCATGCCCAGGACGTGGCACATCCGCTCGTGGGTGTAGTGGCATTCGCCGCTGTAGGCGATGCCGCGGCCGGGGTGGAGCTGGCGGGCGACGTAGAGGGCTTCGAGGTTGGCCATGGTGCCGCTGGTGGTGAGGTGTCCGACGTGTGCGTCGAGGCCGAACATGGCGGCGAGGTCGGCGACGGCCTCGCGTTCCATCTCGGTGGTGGCGGGTCCGCCCTCGGCGGCGTGGTTGTTGGGGTTGAAGAGCATGGCGGTGAGGTAGCCGGTGACGGCCGCCGGGTGCGGCGGCTTGACCATCTGTCCTGCGTAGCGCGGGTGGAAGAACGGATAGTTGTGGTCCATCCGTTTGGCGAGGCGGTCGAAGGCCTCGCCGAAGGCGTCGGGGTGGATGCGGTGCGCGTCGTGGGTCTCGTAGGGGCCGAACTGCCCTCCCCACCGCTCCGCCACCGTGAGCGCGCGCGGCAGCCAGTCGCGTAAGTCGTGCAGGTCGTGCAGGTCCACGGGAGCCTCCCCCAGCGGCCGCCCGGTTCGGCGGCACGAGTCGGGCGTACGCGGTCGTACGTACGCATGAGGAGGGTTACGAAGGCCCCGCAAGGCCCGCGCAACGCCTGACGCCCGCACACCATCTGGGCTCCAGTGACGCGCTAGCCGCGTCTGGTCCACTCGCGGCGCGACAGCCATGCGGGGCACTGCCCCGCCGGCTGCCCGCAGGCACCGGCACACCGGCCGCCGCACACCGGGCGCCGGCCGTCCTCGGCGCGCCCGGTGCCGCTCTCGGGCGTCTGCCCGCACCCACTCTTGCCAGGAGGAAATCCCATGGTCACCAGACGCAGTCTGCTCGGCGGTGCCGTCGCCGCGACCGGCGCCGGTCTGCTCACCGGCGGGGGGCTGACGCCGTTGCTCAGTGCCCGGACCGCCCAAGCCTCCGGGGCCGGCGCCGGCGGGGGCAAACCGGTCACCGTTCCGGCGCCGTTCACCGTGCGGATGCCGACCCTGCCGGTGCTCCAGCCGATATCCACGCTGGGCGGCCAGGACACCTATGCCGTCACCATCAAGGAGGTGGCGCGGGAGATCATCCCGGGTGTGCAGACGAAGGTGTTGACCTACGACGGCCAGTTCCCGGGGCCGGTGCTGCGGGCCCGCAGCGGGCGGAAGGTGGTGATCCGGCACCGCAACACCCTCACCATGCCGGTCTCGGTCCACCTGCACGGCGGCAGCGTCTCACCGGAGAACGACGGCGGCCCGATGGACACCTTCGCGCCGAACACCTCGCGCACCTACACCTACCCGAACCAGCAGCCGGGCGCCGGCCTGTGGTTCCACGACCACGCGCACCACATGGAGTCGGAGCACGTCTTTCGGGGGCTGTCGGCAACCTATCTGCTCTCGGACGACACGGAGCGGTCGCTGCCGCTGCCGTCCGGGCAGTACGAGGTGCCGATCGCGCTGCGCGACGCCCGCTTCGACGAGGCCGGACAGCTGGTCTACGTGATGGACGACGTCTTCGGCCGGACCACCATCCTGGCCAACGGCCGCCCGAGCCCCTACTTCGAGGTGGCGGCCCGCAAGTACCGCTTCCGGCTGCTCAACTCCTCCAACATGCGCTTCTTCCAGCTGCGGCTGTCGGACGGCGGCCAGATGATCCAGATCGGTACGGACGGCGGGCTGCTCGAGCACCCCTTCACGACGGATTCCATCGGGCTGTCGCCGGCGGAGCGGGCGGATGTGGTCATCGACTTCTCCCGCTACCGGGTCGGTACGAAGATCGTCCTGGAGAACACCCTGGGGCCCGGCACGCCCGACCAGGTGGGCAAGGTGCTGCGCTTCGACGTCGTACGGACGGCGTCGGACGCGAGCCGGGTGCCCGACACGCTGCGCACCCTGCCGGCCATGGCCAAGGCCACGGTCCAGCGCACCGTCGTGCTCAGCATGGACGAGGACGGCCGCCAGGAGCCGCGGGGGTTCATGGACGGTCAGGTCTGGGACTACCAGCGCATCGACCAGACCATCGCGCACGGCAGCTCGGAGATCTGGACGGTCACCAACGCGAACAAGATCGTTCCGCACAACTTCCACATGCACCTGGTGCAGTTCCGGGTGCTGGAGCGCAACGGGGCCCCCATCGCGCCGGGTGAGGCGGGGCTGAAGGACACGGTCCGTCTGTTCCCCGGCGAGACGGTGAAGCTGCACGCCACCTTCGACACGTACAAGGGGACGTACGTGTACCACTGCCACCTGCTGGACCACTCGGCGATGGGCATGATGGCCAATTTCCGTATCCGGTAACAGGGCCTGCGGGGACGGGCCGTTCGAGCGGGGGTGGGGGAACCGGCCAGCTCCGCTCGACGCGCTCTCAAGGACGGGCCGAGGACCGGGCGGCAGGATCCTCGGCAACAGACCATGTCCGGCCGTGTCCCCCACGTCCGACCCTGCCCGATCCGACCACCGTCCCCACACCACCTGGAGTGAGATGTCCCGCCGTCTGTTCACCTCGGAGTCCGTGACCGAGGGCCACCCCGACAAGATCGCCGACCAGATCAGCGACACGATCCTCGACGCGCTCCTCTCCGAGGACCCCGCCTCCCGGGTGGCGGTGGAGACGCTGATCACCACCGGTCTCGTGCACATAGCCGGCGAGGTGACGACGAAGGCCTACGCGCCGATCGCGCAGCTCGTCCGGGACAAGATCCTCGAGATCGGCTACGACTCCTCGCAGAAGGGCTTCGACGGCGCCTCCTGCGGCGTGTCGGTGTCCATCGGCGCCCAGTCCCCCGACATCGCCCAGGGTGTCGACACGGCCTACGAGAGCCGTGTGGAGGGCGAGGAGGACGAGCTCGACAAGCAGGGCGCCGGCGACCAGGGCCTGATGTTCGGCTACGCCTGCGACGAGACCCCCGAGCTGATGCCGCTCCCGATCCACCTCGCGCACCGGCTCTCCCGCCGGCTGTCCGAGGTGCGTAAGAACGGGACGATCCCCTACTTGCGCCCCGACGGCAAGACCCAGGTCACCATCGAGTACGACGGCGACCAGGCCGTCCGGCTGGACACCGTCGTCGTCTCGACGCAGCACGCCTCCGACATCGACCTGGAGGCCCTGCTGGCCCCGGACATCCGGGAGAACGTGGTCGAGTACGTGCTGCGCGCTCTCGCCGAGGACGGCATCAAGCTGGAGACCACGGGCTACCGGCTGCTGGTCAACCCGACCGGCCGTTTCGAGATCGGCGGGCCGATGGGCGACGCCGGCCTGACCGGCCGCAAGATCATCATCGACACCTACGGCGGCATGGCCCGCCACGGCGGCGGCGCCTTCTCCGGCAAGGACCCGTCCAAGGTCGACCGCTCCGCCGCGTACGCCATGCGCTGGGTCGCCAAGAACGTGGTCGCCGCCGGCCTCGCCTCGCGCTGCGAGGTCCAGGTCGCGTACGCCATCGGCAAGGCCGAGCCCGTGGGTCTTTTCGTGGAGACCTTCGGCACCCACACCGTGCCCACCGACCGCATCGAGCGGGCCATCACCGAGGTCTTCGACCTGCGCCCGGCCGCGATCATCCGCGACCTGGACCTGCTGCGCCCCATCTACGCGCAGACCGCCGCCTACGGGCACTTCGGCCGTGAGCTGGCGGACTTCACCTGGGAGCGCACCGACCGCGCCGAGCGGCTGAAGGCCGCCGCGGCCGCCTGAGCACCCGGCGCGCACCGCCCGCGCCACCGGGCACCCCCACCCCCCACCCTGCCCCCACTTCCTGCCCCGCCACATTCCGCCCCGCCGACATCAGACCGGTTCACAGACCAGTTCACAGGAGTCCACGTGCGTATCGCGGTGACCGGATCCATCGCCACAGATCACCTCATGGCCTTCCCGGGCCGGTTCGTCGACCAGCTCCTCCCCGACCAGCTGGAACACGTCTCGTTGTCCTTCCTCGTCGACACCCTCCAGGTGCGGCGGGGCGGAGTGGCGGCCAACATCGCCTTCGGCCTCGGCGGCCTCTTCCTCGACCCCCTCCTGGTGGGCGCCGTGGGCCCGGACTTCGCCGAGTACGAGGTCTGGCTCAAGGAACACGGCGTCGACACCGGCTCGGTGTACGTCTCCTCCGAGCACCAGACCGCCCGCTTCATGTGCATGACCGACCAGGATTCCAACCAGATCGCCGCCTTCTACGCGGGCGCCATGGCCGAAGCCGGGCGCATCGACCTGCACGGCGTCCATGACCGCACCCCCCTCGACCTGGTGCTCGTCTCCCCCAACGATCCCGGCGCGATGGTCCGGCACACCGAACAGGCCCGGGAGCTGGGCATCGACTTCGCCGCCGACCCCTCGCAGCAGCTCGCCCGCCTCACCGGCGCCGAGGTGCACAGCCTGGTCACCGGAGCCCGCTGGCTGTTCACCAACGAGTACGAGTCCGCGCTGCTGCGTGAACGGGCCGGGTGGAGCCACGCGGAGGTCCTCGACCGGGTGGGGACCTGGGTCACCACCCTGGGCGCGCAGGGCGTCCGTATCGACCGCAAGGGCGAGCCGGCCCTCACCGTTCCCGCCGTCCCCGACGTCCCTGCCCAGGATCCGACCGGTGTCGGCGACGCCTTCCGCTCCGGCTTCCTGGCCGCCGTCAGCTGGGGGATGGCGCTGGAGACCGCCGCGCAGCTCGGCTGCGCGATGTCCGCGCTGGTCCTGGCGACGGTCGGCTCCCAGGCGTACGAGATCCGGCCCGAGCCGCTGCTCGCCACCGTTCGCGCGGTGTACGGGGAGCATGCGGCCGGGCTGCTGGCACCGAAGCTGGAGCGGCCGGCATGACGACGAACTCACAGAAGCGGGCCGATGCCCTGCGGGAGGCGCTGGCGACCCGCGTGGTCGTCGCCGACGGGGCGATGGGAACGATGCTCCAGGCGCAGGATCCTTCGATGGAGGACTTCCAGCAGCTGGAGGGCTGCAACGAGGTCCTGAACGTGACCCGTCCCGACATCGTGCGTTCCGTGCACGAGGCGTACTTCTCGGTGGGTGTGGACTGCGTCGAGACGAACACCTTCGGTACGAACTACGCGGCGCTGGCGGAGTACGACATCGCGGAGCGCAATTTCGAGTTGTCGGAGTCGGGTGCCCGGATCGCCCGGGAGGTCGCGGACGAGTTCACGGCGTCGACGGGGCAGCAGCGGTGGGTGCTGGGGTCGATGGGGCCCGGTACGAAGCTGCCGACGCTGGGGCACATCACCTACGGGAAGATCCGTGACGCGTACCAGATCAATGCGGAGGGTCTGATCACGGGCGGCGCCGACGCGCTGCTGGTGGAGACGACGCAGGACCTCCTGCAGACGAAGTCTTCGATCATCGGTGCCCGGCGGGCGATGGAGGCCCTGGGTGTCACCGTGCCGCTGATCTGCTCGGTGACGGTGGAGACCACCGGCACCATGCTGTTGGGTTCGGAGATCGGTGCGGCGCTGACGGCGTTGGAGCCGTTGGGCATCGACATGATCGGGCTGAACTGTGCCACCGGCCCCGCCGAGATGAGTGAGCACCTGCGCTATCTGGCGCGCAACGCCCGTATCCCGCTCTCCTGCATGCCCAACGCCGGCCTGCCCGTCCTCACCAAGCAGGGCGCCCACTACCCGCTGTCCGCGGCCGA